>WHSM01000211.1 GCA_009380105.1 Micromonosporaceae bacterium | reverse complement strand
TGGCGTACTCAGACACTCGCCAGGGCGGCGCGGTGGCACTGCCGGCGTTCGGCAGGCAGACCGGCGGCTCAAGCTTCCTGCGCGGCCGCCCGGTGGGCGTGCCGCCACGATAAGACATCAGGTGCACGAGGGTGGCAGCCCGGCGGGGGAGGGACCGCGGTCCCTCCCCCGCCGACTCAAGGTCGATCAGCGTCGCAGATGCGATCCCTTGAACAGGCTCCCGGGATCACTGGATGCCACAGCCGTTCCGCCGACGGCTGACTTGGTCATCGCGAAGGTCAGCGTGGCGTGCGCCGCCGCGTCGGCCATCTCCTCCTGGGCCTGCATGTTGATGTTGCCCTCGAGGTCGTACGCGGCGTTCAGTTGCGCGTACACCGTGCTGTCGTCGCCGTCGGCGACCGGGGTCATGCTGTCGCAGGCCTGGTGGTAGCACGGGTCGTACGCCGCGCCGGCGACTCCGCCGTAGGCGGCGGCCTCCTCGGCGGTCTTGACGCCTTCCGCGCCGGTGAACAGGCCACCGGCGGGGATGCCGACGTTGATGAAGGCCTGGTAGTCCGACCGCCCGGAGAACGCCGTGGGAGCCGAGGCCAGGCCCTGCGAGTCGAAGTGCTCAGTGAAGACCTGCTCAATGCGCGCCGACCCGGCGGGGCCCTTGAGTCCGAACGCGGACCCGTCACCGTCGTAGACGAACCGCACGTAGTTCGGTGAGGCGACCATGTCGAAGTTGAGGTAGAGCCCGATGTCCTTCTGCTGCTTCTTCGACAGCGAGTCGACGTAGAACTGCGACCCGATCAGCCCGGACTCCTCAGCGCCCCAGAACGCGAACCGGACCCGGTTGGTCGGCTGCACGTCGAGCGCGGCCATTTGCAGCGCGGTCTCCAGGATCGTCGCCGAGCCGGAGCCGTTGTCGTTGATGCCCGGTCCCTCCAGCACCGAGTCGAGGTGCGCGCCCGCCATGACGGTGCGGTCGGCGCGGCCGCCGACGGTCTCGGCGATGACGTTCTCGGTGTCCTTGAGCTGGACTTCCGCAGTCACCGCGAGGTTGGCGGTCACCGAACCGGCCTGCAGCAGGTTGTAGATCTCCTCGCCCACGGCGAAGCTGGAGCCGACCGATGGGATCGCGGCCTGCGGCGGGCTCAACGTGCCGTTGACCGCGTCGGTGCGACCTTCCTGCCCCTCGTTGAAGATGATCACGCCGGAGGCGCCCGCGGCGGCCGCGTTGTCGGTCTTGATGCGGAAGGAGCAGGCGCCGCGCTGAACCAGCGCGATGTTGCCTGCGGGGAAGCCGGCGAAGTCGTCGGCCTCACAACCGCTGGTCGAGGTGTCCGCGTCAGCCCCCGGGGGGACCATGACGTCCACAGCGGTCACCGCCGCGGTCACATCACCGGCGCCGGAGTACGCCATCGTGAAGAAGTCCTCGCCCGGCGTGTACGCCGGCTGGTCCGGGCTGGTCAGGTCCAGCACCGGGTCGGCGTTCTCGATGAACAGCTCATACTCGAACGCCTGCCGCCTCACCTGGTAGCCGGCGTCGCCGAGCAGCCCGGCGACATAGTCGGCGGACGCGTCATACCCTGGGGTGCCGCTGGCCCGGGTGCCGCCGTTCGCGTCAGCGATGTCCTGCAGCGCCTGCTCGTGCTTGAGGATGTTCTCAGCGGTGACGGCGTCCCGCAGCTCCGAGGTGTCGGTGGGTGTTGCCGCGGTCGCGGCGCCTGCGGTGGCCAACACCGTGGCCACCCCCACCGCCAGCGTGAGTTGTAAAGGTCTACGCATTTTTCGGGCACTCCCATCGCCATTGACAGTTGGTCCCCCGAGCAGTCGACCAGCCGGATTCGAGGGTTCCCATGGCCCGGGAAAGGCGGTCGATGTGGTCAAACCTAGTACGGCCGCCGCGCCGGTCAACCGGCACAAATGTGTCCGGACTACGATTTAGGGCTGGGATCCGGGCAGAAATTTGCCGGTATGGATGAGGTCAGATCCAGAGTCGTCCGAGCCACATCCGGGCACGCCAGGCTTCGTAGTCGATGGGTTCCCCGACGTAGATCGGATAGAAGTACGCGAAACACAGCGCCACGGCGATGACGTACCCCGTCGCGATCATGACCCCGACCGTGTGGCGGGTCGGATCCCGCCCGTTCCCGATCATGATCCCCAGCGCCATCGCGACCGCCAGCACCAGGAACGGCGCGCTCGGCAGCGCGTAGAAGTAGAACATCGTGCGCGCTTCGAACTGGTAGGCGAACCACGGCGCGATGCCCATCGCGGCGCCGGTCAGGATGGCCCAGGCTCGCCAGTCGCGGCGGCTGATGGCGTACCAGAGGACAGCGATCAGCGCCGGGATGAAGCTCCACCACAGGATCGGAGTGCCCAGCAGCAGCACCTCCGCGGCGCACTGGTCGCTCGGGCACGGGCCCTTGTCCGACCAGTAGTACGCCACCGGCCGGCCCAGCAGCAGCCACTGCCACGGCCAGGACTGGTAGTCGTGCTCGCTGGTGAGCGTGGCGTGGAAGCCGTACGCGTCCGCGTGGTACCGGAACAGGTTGTAGAGCGCCCCGACGACCGGCCACTCGTCATGGCCGTTGTCGCGGAGCCAGTGCCGGTGCGAAGCCCGGTCGTCGAGGAACCAGCCGAACCATGACGCCAGGTACGCGGTGACCGCGATCGCCCCGAAGCCGAGCACCCACGCGGCGGTGCGGCTCACCGCGACCACGCCCCACCGGTGCTGGCGCGGCACCCCGGCGGCGCGCATCGTGGCGTACTCCCACACCACCAGCAGCACCAGGAACGTCGCGATGTACCAGACGGCGCTCCACTTCACGGCCATCGCGCCGCCCGCGAGCACCGCCGCCGCGATCCGCCACCACGGCGGCAGGCTCGGCAGCCGCCCCGTCGCCGGGTCCAGGCCGTTCTCCAGCGCCGTGAGCCATCGCCGCCGGGCCGCGTCCCGGTCCAGCAGCAGGCACGCGAACGACGCGAGGATGAACACCGTCAGGAAGATGTCCAGCAGCGCGGTGCGGCTGGAAACGAAGTGCATCCCGTCCAGGGCCAGCAGCAGCCCGGCCGTGCAGCCCAGCACCGTGGAGCGGAACAGCCGCCGCCCCACCCGCGCCACGATGATCACGCTGATCACTCCGGCGATCACTGCCGACAGCCGCCAACCGAACGGGCTGAACCCCGCGATCTGGATCCCGATCGCGATCAACCACTTGCCCAACGGCGGATGCACCACGAACTTCGGAGTGTTCTCGTCGAGGTTCCACTCGCTGCCGTGGACCAGCATGCTGTGGCCCTCGTTGGCGTAGTAGACCTCGTCGAAGATGATCTGATCCGGGTGCGCCAGGGTCACCAGTCGCAGCACAGCCGCGATCAGCCCGATCGCGCCGACCGCGATCCAGGACATCAGCTCGCTGTCCGGCATCGGGGGCGCGAGCCGGCGGCGCACCTGTTCTGGCACGCTCATCCGGGTAGAGGTCGGCTCCGCCGTCGTCGCTGTCGCGGCCACCACGCGATCGTAGGCTGCCACGCAAGAGACCGCGCACACCCGGGGGTTCGCAGTGACGCAGCGACCAGGACTTCTGATCCTGCTGGGGGCCCCGTTGGGCAACCCGGACGACGCCTCGGCCCGCTTCGCCAAGACCCTCGCGACCGCGGACGTGATCGCCGCCGAGGACACCCGCAGGCTGCGCCGGCTCGCCCGGGAACTCGGCGTCGAGATCACCGGCCGGGTGCTGTCGTACTTCGAGGGCAACGAGGAGCGGCGCGCCGAGGAGCTGCTCGCGCTGCTGCGCGACGGCGCGACGGTGGCGGTCGTGACCGACGGCGGCATGCCGAGCGTCTCCGACCCCGGCTACCGCCTGGTGCGGGCCGCTGCCGAGGCCGGCGTGGAGGTCTCGGCCGCGCCCGGACCCAGCGCGGTCACCACAGCGCTCGCGGTCTCGGGCCTGCCCTGCGACCGGTTCTGCTTCGAGGGTTTCCTGCCCCGCCGCGCCGGGGAGCGGCGGACGCGGCTCGCCGGGCTGGCCGACGAGCGTCGCACGATGGTGTTCTTCGAGGCGCCGCACCGGATCGCCGCGGCGGTGGGCGACCTGGTCGCGGCGTTCGGGGAGGAGCGGCCCGTCGCGCTCTGCCGGGAGCTGACAAAGACCTTTGAGGAGGTACGGAGGGAAACGCTCGCCTCACTCGCGGCCTCGGTCGCCGAGGACCCGCCACGTGGCGAGATCACCCTCGTGGTTGGCGGCGCCGTGCCCGGAGCCGGGGAGCGCTCCGCCGCCGACCTGGCGGCGCTCGTGGCCGAGCTGGAGGGCTCCGGCGTGCCGCGCAAGCAGGCGATCGGCCTGGTCGCCCAGCGGCACGGCGTGCCCAAGCGTGAGGTGTACGCGGCGGTCATCGCGCACAAGTAGCTCGGCGGCGAGCCGTCACCGCCTCACCAGGCGAGCGCCAATGCGACCGCGCCGATCACCAGCGGCGCCGCCATGCTGGCGAGCACCGCTCCGGTCCGGGCCGCGCCCCGGAACCGCCACGCGCCAGTCGCCCACGCGATCCCGAGCCCGATCAACAGCAGCAGGCCGAGCCCGATCGACCAGCGCAGATGCAGGCCGGCTGCGTCTCCGGCGTACGCGATCCGCCCGTCCTCGGAGACCATCCGCGCCGGCAGCGTCCGGCCGGCCTCGCGGTCCCCTGGCGCCGCTCCGCTGACGGTGGCGAGGTCGACCGCGTACGCGCTGCCACTGGCGACGAACGTGCCGACGCAGCGCCGGCCGAGGTCTCCTTCGCCGGAGCAGCGGGTCACCTCGATCTTCCCGGGGTCCTGATGCCCGACCGCGATCCAGAACGGCTCGGCGCTGACCCAGGACACGAACAGCGCCAGCAGGGCGAGGACGAGCAGCAGCGGCAGGCCGATCGCAGGGCGTCGGCCGGACCGGTACGCGTGACGGACGCGCCGTTTCGGCCGAGGACCAGGGTGCGGCTGAGGCTGGACCCGGATGACCATCCGCCGTCGCGGCGCCGTGGGCCCGGTCGGCGAGGTGGACGCCGCCCGGGCGGCGGGCTGAGCCCCGGCCCGCGTGGGCCCGCGGGCCGCCGCGCCAGTGCGCGGTTCCCGGTCTGCGGGCAGCGGTGCATCGGCCGTCACGGCCCCATTGCACACCCCGGACCTGCGCATATGGCGCTGCCACGCCCGCGCGGGACCGGAGAATCCGGAGATCGGGGCGCGGTGTTGACCGGGGCGTGGTGCTGGCCGATCGGGCACGGTGTTGCCCGCCCGCTTCCAGCCAGTTCCCTTCTCGTCGGCGCTCCTGGCGCCGTGTCCGCGTCGGCGGTGTGGAACTCGCCGAGCGGGCGGGCTGGGGACATCATTAGGCTTGGCGGTTATGAGTCACGTCCTCACCGCTGTCGCCTGGCCGTACGCGAACGGCCCGCGACACATCGGCCATGTGTCCGGCTTCGGCGTTCCCTCTGATGTGTTCAGCCGGTACATGCGGATGGCGGGCCACGACGTGCTCATGGTCTCCGGCACCGACGAGCACGGCACCCCGATCCTGGTGCAGGCCGAGCACGAGGGCGTCACCGCTCGTGAGCTGGCCGACCGCTACAACCAGGTGATCGTGGAGGACCTGCACGCGCTCGGGCTCTCGTACGACCTGTTCACCCGCACCACCACCCGCAACCACTACGCGGTGGCGCAGGAGCTGTTCAAGACCCTGCACCGCAACGGGTACATGATCGAGCAGACCACGCGCGGCGCGATCTCCCCATCCACCGGGCGCACCCTGCCGGACCGCTACATCGAGGGCACCTGCCCGATCTGCGGGTACGACGGCGCCCGCGGCGACCAGTGCGACAGCTGCGGCAACCAGCTTGACGCCACCGAGCTGATCAACCCGCGCTCCCGGATCAACGGCGAGACCCCGGAGTTCGTCGACACCGAGCACTTCTTCCTCGACCTGCCGGCGTTGGCCGACGCGCTCGGCGAATGGCTGCGCACCCGCGCCGACTGGCGGCCGAACGTGCTGAAGTTCGCGCTGAACCTGGTCGAGGACATGCGGCCGCGCGCGATGACCCGGGACATCGACTGGGGGATCCCGGTGCCGCTGGAGGGTTGGGAGGACAACCCCAACAAGCGGTTGTACGTCTGGTTCGACGCCGTGATCGGTTACCTGTCGGCATCCATCGAGTGGGCCCGCCGGGGCGGGGATCCCGAGGCGTGGCGGAAGTGGTGGGGCGCTCAGCCATCGCGCGGCGAAGCCGCCGACGAGGCCCTGTCGTACTACTTCATGGGCAAGGACAACATCACCTTCCACGCCCAGATCTGGCCCTGTGAGCTGCTGGCGTACGACGGCCGGGGAGCCAAAGGTGGCGAGCCGGGCGAGTACGGCACGCTGAACCTCCCGACCGAAGTGGTCTCCAGCGAGTTCCTGACCATGGAAGGGCGCAAGTTCTCCTCGTCCCGCCGGGTCGTCATCTACGTGCGCGACTTCCTGGAGCGGTACGACGCCGACGCGCTGCGCTACTTCATTGCGGTGGCCGGGCCGGAGAACAACGACACCGACTTCACCTGGGCGGAGTTCCTGCGCCGCAACAACGACGAGCTGGTCGCCGGTTGGGGCAACCTGGTGAACCGTTCGATCAGCATGGCCGCGAAGAACTTCGGCGAGATTCCCGCCGCTGTCGAGCTGACCGACGCGGACCGGGCGCTGCTGGCGGTCTCCAAGGAAGGCTTCGCCAAGGTCGGCGGGCTGCTGGAGAAGCACCGCCAGAAGGCAGCCATCGGGGACGCGATGAAGGTGGTCGCCGAGGCGAACAAGTACCTTTCGGATCAGGCGCCGTGGAAGCTCAAGTCCGAGCAGGACAAGCCGCGGCAGGGCACGATCCTGCACGTCGCGCTGCAGGTCGTCGACGACTGCAAGACGATGGTCGCGCCGTTCCTGCCCCACTCCTCCCAGAAGGTGCACGAGCTGCTGGGCGGGTCCGGGGTGTTCGCCCCGATGCCGGAGATCGTCAAGGTCGCGGACCTGGACGGCGGCCCGGACTACCCGATCCTGACCGGCGACTACGACACCGGCGCCCGCTGGGAGTCCGTGCCGCTGGAGACCGGGCGCAAGCTGGCGCCGCCGAAGCCGATCTTCAAGAAGCTCGACCCGTCGATCGTGGACGAGGAACTGGCCCGCCTGGAGCACCAGGCCCCATAAACCCACCGCTCGGTCAGGGCGGGTCCTCGGCGGGCTCGGGTGCTGTGAGGTACTGGTGACCCAGCGGCGTGATCCAGTGGAAGCAACCGGGCATGAACTGGCGCAGCCGGTAGCCGCCTTCGTGTTTCGCCCTGTGATGGTGACGGCAGAGAGCACCGAGGTTGCGCTCCGTGGTCAGTCAGCCAGGAGCTGCTTCTGCACCTTGCCCATCGCGTTGCGCGGCAGCGCGTCCACCAACACCACCCGGCGGGGTCGCTTGTGGACCGACAGTGTCGAGGCGACATGTTGGATCAGCGCTTCCGGAGCCACCCCGTCGGCCACCACGTACGCCACGATCTCCTGACCCAGGTCCGGGTGCGGCGCCCCGACCACCGCCGCCTCGCGCACCGCCGGATGGGCCAGCAGCGCGTCCTCGACCTCGCCGGCGCCGATCCGGAACCCGCCGCTCTTGAGGAGATCGAACGAGGCCCGACCCACGATGCGGTGCGAGCCGCCCTCGTCGATCACAGCGATGTCC
>WHSM01000301.1 GCA_009380105.1 Micromonosporaceae bacterium | reverse complement strand
CGCCTCGATCTCGTGTCCAGGTTGCAGCCGGCCATTCGCGGCCACCACCCGGTGCCAGGGCACGGCGCCGCCGTAGCGGGCCATGACATTTCCGACGGTGCGAGCAGAGCCGCGCCCGGTCAGCTCACGCACCCACTCCGACACCGATCCGTACGACATCACGCGCCCCGGCGGGATCCGCTCCACCAGGGAGAGCACCGCCTCCACGTACTCCTCGTGCGTCACGTCGCCGACCGTAACCTCAGATCAGCGCCCGTCAGTACGTCGGCAGCGACGTGTCGACCTGCTTGGCCCAGGCCACCACGCCGCCCTGCACGTGCACAGCGTCGGAGAACCCGGCCGCCTTCACCGCGGCGAGCGCCTCGGCGGACCGCACGCCCGACTTGCAGTGCAGCACGATCTGCTTGTCCTGCGGCAGCCGCGACAGCGCCTCGCCGGACACGATGTCCCCCTTCGGGATCAGCACCGAGCCGGGGATCTTGACGATCTCGTACTCGGCCGGCTCCCGCACGTCCACCAGGTGGAAGTCCTTGCCGGCGTCCATCCACTCCTTGAGCTCCGGCGCGGTGATGGTGGAGCCCTGCACCGCGTCGGCAGCCTCGTCGGTGATCCCGCCGCAGAAGTCGTCGTAATCGATCAGCTCGGTGACGGTGGGGTGGGTGCCGCAGATCGCGCAGTTCGGGTCCTTGCGGACCTTGATGCCGCGGTAGGACATCTCCAGCGCGTCATACACCATGAGCCGGCCGACCAACGGCTCGCCGAAGCCGGCGAGCAGCTTGATCGCCTCGTTCACCTGAATCGACCCGATGCTCGCGCAGAGCACCCCCAGGACGCCGCCTTCGGCGCAGGACGGCACCATGCCGGGCGGCGGCGGCTCCGGATACAGGCAGCGGTAGCAGGGGCCGTGCTCGGCCCAGAACACGCTCGCCTGCCCGTCGAACCGGTAGATCGAGCCCCACACGTACGGCTTGCCGAGCAGCACCGCGGCGTCGTTGACCAGGTACCGGGTGGCGAAGTTGTCGGTGCCGTCCACGATCAGGTCGTACTGCTCGAAGATCTGCATCACGTTGTCGTTGGACAGCGCCTCGTTGTGGATCACCACGTGCACCAGCGGATTGATCTCGCGGATACTGGCGGCGGCGGACTCGGCCTTCGGCCGGCCCAGGTCCGACACGCCGTGGATGATCTGGCGCTGCAGGTTCGACTCGTCGACCACGTCGAAGTCGACCACGCCGAGCGTGCCGACGCCGGCCGCGGCCAGGTACATCAGCGCAGGCGAGCCGAGACCTCCGGCGCCCACACAGAGCACCTTGGAATTCTTGAGTCGCTTCTGACCCTCGACCCCGACATCGGGGATGATCAGGTGCCGGGAGTACCGGCGCACCTCATCGACGGTCAGCTCGGCGGCGGGCTCTACAAGCGGTGGCAGTGGCACGGTTCTGCCTTTCGTACGACTGGCGCGGTTACTACCATTCTTCCTCGCCTCGCGCCCGGAGCACGGGTGAGGTCGGCCACGCCGCGTTCTGGAATAGGAACGGTCAGGAATACGAGCCGGGCGGGCCGTGGTGCAGCTTCCCGCCGACGTACGGCCAGGCGTTGCCGGTGCATCCGGCGAGCTTGAGGGTCTGCTGCTGCATCACCGGCGCCGGGTCGCCCCGTCCGGAGCACGTCTCGTGCCGGTGGCCCAGCCGGTGCCCCACCTCGTGGTTGATCACGTACTGCCGGTAGGTGTCCAGGTCGGCGTCCCAGTGCTTCACGCCGAGCAGCCAGCGGGCCAGGTTCGCCACGACGTTGTTCCCCTGCCGGCACGAGGTGTAGCCGCTCGTCGGCAGCGGCGCGCAGAGCCGGTCGGTGGTGGCCGGGGTGGCCAGGAACACCGTGAAGTCGTACGGGCCGGCCACCGTGCGTTGGAATCGCACGTCCCCCCCGGCCGTCCAGCTCCTACTGTGACCCAGCGTGGCGTCGACGTACGCGGCGAACTCGCCGGCGTCCTGGCCGCTGCCCTGCTCCACCTTCACCCGGTACCGCATCAGCGTGCCGCCGCGGCCGAGCACGTCGCTCTGCCCCTTCGCGGTGACGAACGTCCCGGAGCCGCGGTACGGCACCTTCGGCTTGCCCGACGGCGACGGGGACGCCGACGGAGACGGGCTCGGCGACGGGGATGGGCTGCTCGACGCCGGCGACGAGGGCGCCTTCTGCTTGCCCGCGTGCGCTCGCACGTCCTGCCGGTCGGCCGTCATGATCGCGCCACGGGCGAAGTCGACGCCGACCACCAGCATCGCGACCAGCAACAGGCCGAGGACGAACGCGCGACGGCGGCGCGCGGCGGCCCGTTGCCGGGTGCGCTGCCGCCGCTCCAGTCGCGACGGGCCGCGCCGCCCGTCAGGGCGGCGCTGTCCACGAGGGCCGGAGGAGGTCATCGGGAGTCAGCTTGCCACGACCGGCCCAGCCACCCGGCCACCCGCCTCCCCCGTGCCCTCGTCGGCGACCTCGTCGAGCAGTCCGAGCACCGCTCGCGCGACCTCGCGCGGCCGCTCCATCTGCGCCACGTGCCCGACCTGATCGATGATCAACAGGCGGCTGTCGTCGATCGCGCCGGCCACCCTCGGAGCCAGCCCGACATCGACCAGCCGGTCCTGCCGGCCCCAGATCACCAGCGTCGGCGCGGTCACCCGCGCCGCCAGCCGCCATAGCGAGTCCGACCCTGGCAGGTACGACCGCAGGAAGCTCGTCACCAGCCCGCGGAACGTGCGGACGTACGCGTCGGCGTACCAGGGAACCCGCAGCCGGCGGCCGGACTCCTCGACCATCTCGGCGAACCGCTCGGCCGGAAGCGCCTGCGGGTCCGCCCAGCAGAGGTCGATCACCTGACGCGCCAACTGCTCGGGCTCCATGCTGGCCAGCCGGCGGGCGGCGATCCGTTCCACGCGTGGGATCAGGAGCAACGGCACGAGCCGCCCCTGCACCGAGCGGCGCAGGTCTAGGAACGGCATCGCCGGAGAGATCAGCGTCAACGTGCGCACCAGGTCCGGGCGGGTCGCCGCCACGCGCACCGACACCGCGCCGCCCAGCGAGTTGCCGAACAGGTGCACCGGGCCGCGGTCGCAGTGCTCGATCACGCTGACCACCCGGTCGGCGAGCGCGGCCAGGGTGTAACGCTTGGCGGGCTCGCTACGGCCGAAGCCAGGCAGGTCGAGGGCCAGTCCGTCCAGGCGCCCGGCGAGGAGGCCTGCCATGTCGGTCCAGTTCTGCGACGAGCCGCCGAGGCCGTGCACGTAAAGGGCCGGCTCGACGGCGGGCCCGGTCGGCGGGGTGTGCCGGACATAGGTGGCGCGCCCGTCCAGCAGCACCGCCTGCCCGGGCCATTGTGGATGCAGATCGCCGTTGTCCGGCAGAGCGGTGTCGGGAGCCAGTCGCGCGCGCTTCATTGATCCAGTGTGCCCACTGACGGCGCCCGACGAGCAGCACGGGTGTCACACAGGCGTTTCATGTCGCGCGTACCACCCAGGAGGCCACAAACCTCCTCGGCCTGGGGCCTCAGCTGCCGATCGCCGTGTCGCCGAGGAGGTCGGGCAACTGGTGACGCACCGCGGCGATGGTGGCGAGCACCGCGGCGTCCGGGGCCTCTCCGACCACCGGCGCGGCGCCGGCGACCCGCTCGGCGCCAGCGCTGGACAACGACAGCAGCGACACCACGGCGACCTTCGCCGGGCCGGCGGAGACGAGTTCGGCGTACTCGAGGGCCAGCCGAGCCCGGCCGGCCAGGAGCATCCCCAGCGCCTCGATCGTGGCCGTCACCGCGGCGCGGAGCACGTGCCAGTCGTGCGCCGGACCGGAGGCGCGCCCCGCGACCCGCACACCGCCGATCGCGAGACCGACCTCCACGGCCGCTTCGAGGCCGGCGGTGACCACCTGCACCTGCTCCACCGAGACCGGCAGGCCATGCGACGCCCCGAGCGGATCGCGCGCCTCGCCGCTCCCGTCCCGGTGCCCGCGCCTGCCGGCGTCGCCGCCTGCCGGCCCGTCAGCAGCCAGGCGGTGCGGCTCGGCGAAGCGCCGCGACGGCTCCGACACCTGCTGACTACGCGCCCGCACGGCGGCGTGCACGCCCAACCGGTCCCGCAGCAACGCGGCGGCCTGGCGTCCCACCACGTGGGGGTCGACGGAGCCGATGAGGTCGAGCCGGAGCACCTGCTGCTGGCCGGGCTCGCCGACCAGCTCCGCGCCCCGCACGCCGGGAAGCTCCCGCACAGCGCTCAGCACCATGTCGGCGTCCGGTTGACCGGGGCCGTCGGAGGCGTCGTAGGTGGCGGCGGTCGCGGTGAACTCGGCGTCGTCGCCGTGATCGTCCGGAGCCGGGCTGGACGGCTGCGAGACCGCGGGGGAGCTGTCGGCGCCGGGCGGGTCGACCCGTTCCCGCCAGTGGTTCCACGGCGGTTGGGGCTGGTGCTGCTGCTCAGCCTGACGCGGCGAACCGTCTGGAGGTGGCTCCACCCGGTGATGCGACTCGGCGCTGGCCGGTTCGGAACCGGTCGGGTCGGCCTGGGGCAACTCCGCACGGCCCGCGAACTGACGCGGCACCATCGGCGAGACCCTGCCGATCGCTTGCGCCTGCCCTGGCGGCGCGGTCTGCGGCGGGCGCGCGCCCGGCGCCGGCGTGGCGTCAGAGCCCGCCTCCGCTTCGAGGCGCATCCGGTCGAACAAGCTCAGCGCAGTGCCGGTGGGCAGGGCGTACGGCCCGGTGTCCCGCGGCCCTCCGCCGGCCGGGCCCTGCAGCGCTTCCGGCAGCGGATCCGACAACGGGTCGGCGAACTCTGGGTCGGCGAACTTCGCGTCCGGCTCGCGACGCTCCTCCGGCGGCGCGGGCACGCGACTGACCGGCGCGTGCGGGCCGTCGCCGCTGGGCGCCGCTGGCGACCGCGCGTCGTCCTGGGCGGCCACCGTGGGCAGAGCCCCCGTGTCGGCTTCTGTGTCGGCTTCGACAACTGCCGCGTCGCCGTCGACCACGGCTCTGTCGGCTACGGCTCTGTCGGCTACGGCTCTGTCGACAACGCCGCTGTCGGGCTCGGCGCCCGCCCGGGTGGCCTCCGCCGCCGCGGGCGGTCTCTCCGGGAGCGGCGACGACGAGCCGGACTGGTCCAATCGGGGCGCCCGCCCGTTGCGCGGCGCCTCCGGAGGCGCTGATCCAGCCGACTCAGCGGGAGGCGACCCGGGCCAGGGAGCCTGCTCGGGCCAGGCCCCCGGCCCCGGTGTCGGGGCCGGGGGCCTGGCCCGGTCGATTCGCGGCAACGTGCGGTCAGACAGCGGCTCGGACGGCTGCGGCGCCGGTCGCTGGGAGTGGTTCGGCGCGGGCGGCTCCAACTGCGGCACCAGGCCAGTGCCCCAGCGGGGAAACTCTCCCGTCGAAGCCTCCGTGTAGCCGAGCGTGCCGGCGGGCGGGGGCCGGTGGTTCGCGGCCGGGCCAGCCGGGCCGGGTCCAGCCAAGCCGGGTTCAGCCGGGCCGGCCGGGCCGGGTTCAGCCGGGGCCGGACTCGGGGAGCCCGGCGGCCGGGGAGTTGGCGGCAGCGGGCCGGTGATCGCCGTCGCGGACGGCGCTGGCTGCGTTCGGCGGTCCGGCGGTCCGGCGTCGGGCGGCCCGGCG
>WHSM01000096.1 GCA_009380105.1 Micromonosporaceae bacterium | reverse complement strand
TCAACACGCTGGTCTGGCGCGGCATCCCGCCGCACTGCACCGCGGGCGCGCCGGTGGTGACCCAGTGGTTGCGCGGCATGCTCGACACCGACCCGTACCTGGCCGGGGAGACGCGCACTGTCTTCCTGGGGGAGGTCGCGTACGTCACGGTGCGGCATCCCTATCTGGCCCAGGTTCCGGATACTCCGTACCAACATCTGGAGACCTTGGGCTGCATCTGGCGGGAGTCGATCGCCTACCGCAAGGAGGCGGACGAGCGGGTCCGCACTTTCGCCTCTCTGCTGCACACCGACACCGCCGGGCGGGCCTTCGTCGCCGAGCTGGTCCGCACTTCCGGACTGCCGGCCGCGAAGTGGTTGCGGCAGCTTTTCGACACCCTGTTGCGTCCGCTCCTGCATGTCCTTTATCGGTACGGAGTCACGTTCAACCCGCACGGCCAGAACACGCTGCTCGGGTTCGACGCCGACGACGTGCCGCGACGGCTGTTCCTGAAGGACTTCGTCGACGACGTGTGCGTGTCGTTCACGGCCGTGCCCGAGCGCGGGCCGGAGCCGGACGGCCACGACCACGTGCTGCCGCGCAAGCACCCGTCGGTGATCCGCCAGCATGTGGTCGACCAGGTGTTCGTCGGGCACTTCCGGTACCTGGCGCCGCTGTGCGCCGAGCAGTTGGGCGTGCCTGAGACCCAGTTCTGGGCGATGGCGCGGCAGTCCATTCTGGACTTCCAGGGCGGGTTCGGCCGGCGCTTCCCGGGTCTGCGCGGCCGGTTCGCGGAGTACGACCTGCTCGCCCCCGAGATCCCCCGGTACGCGCTGAACCGGGACCGGATCGTGGTCACCCGGTATGGCGACCGCGCGCTGCGCCACGCCCTGTGCCCCAATGGCGTCCTGCCGAACCCCCTCGCCCGCCAGTGACCCGCTGGCCCGTCAGTGACCCGCTGGCCGGGCGAGTGTCCGCCCGGCCAGCGGCGCCTGGCGCGCGGTCCGCCGCCCGCATCGATTCGGAGGAGTCTTGATCCCGACGACCGAGGCGCTGCCGCGTCTTGACCCGTCCCCGTTCGACGCCCCGGGCGACGCCCCGCCGGGCCCATCGCTGCTCGCCGGCTCCCGGGACGGCCTCGCGGAGGTCTCCGCGCTGGTCGCCTCCGCCGCGCGCCAGGCGCGCGGGGCTCGGCGTCCCTCCGGGCCGCTGCCGGCGGGGCGCCCGGCCGACGTGCTCGCAGCCGCCTCCGCCGCCCTTGGCCCGGAGACGTTGCCGGTCGACGGGGTCGGCGCTGAGGCGGCGTTGCGGCGCTTGGCGACGCTGCTGACCGAGCACGGGCTCGATCTGACGCATCCGTCGGCGGCCGCGCATCTGCAGCCGCCGGCGCTGTCGGTGGCCATCGCCGCCGACCTGCTGGCCTCGGCCGGGAACGCGTCGCTGGACACGTACGACTCCGGGCCCTCGGCGATCGCGGTGGAGCGATGGCTGATCGGGGTGCTCGCGGACCTGGCCCGGCTGGGTCCGCGCGCGGACGGGGTGATGACGCCGGGCGGGTCTCTGTCGAACCTGCTCGGGCTGCTGCTGGCCCGGGACGCCGTGGCGCTGCGGGGCGGTGTCGACGCCCGGCGGCACGGGGTGTCACGGCTGCCCGGGCCAGTGGTGTTCTGCTCGGAGCTGTCGCACTTCTCGGTGCACCGGGCGTGCGCGGCGCTTGGGCTCGGCGAAGGAGGGGTGCGGCCGGTGCCTGTCGATCACCGTCGCCGGATGCGCCCTGAGGCGCTGCGGGAGCTGCTGTTGTCGTTGGGCCCCGACGAGACTCCGGTCGCGGTGGTGGCGACCGCCGGGACCACCGACTTCGGCTCCGTCGACCCGCTGCCCGAGATCGCGGAGATCGCCGGCTCGCACGGGCTGTGGTTGCACGTGGACGCGGCGTACGGCTTCGGGGCGCTGTTCTCCGACCGGCTGGCTTCGCGGCTGACGGGATTGGAGCTGGCCGACTCGATCACGCTCGACCTGCACAAACTCGGCTGGCAGCCGGCCGCCGCGAGCGTGCTGCTGGTCTCGGACGCGGGCGCGTTCACGGCGCTGGATCGCGAGGTGGCGTACCTGAACCCGGCCGACGACGTCGACGCCGGGTACGACGGCCTGCTCGGCCGCAGTCTGCAGACCACCCGCCGGCCGGACGCGGTGAAGGTCGCGGCGACGCTGCTGGCGTACGGGCGGGCTGGGCTCGGACGGATGGTCGACGCGTGCCACGACCTGGCACGGCACGCGCAGCGGCGGATCGTCGCGGAGCCCCGGCTGGAGCTGGTGGCGCCGGCCGAGTTGACGACGGTGGTGTTCCGGTACTGCTGCGGGGCGTCCTCGGCGATCGAGGACCGGGTGAACGGCGCGCTGCGGCGGCGGCTGCTGGAGTCGGGGGAGGCGTTGATCGGGCGCACGTCGGCTCGGGTGGCCGGCCCGGGTTCGCCGGAGCGGGTGTGCCTGAAGCTCACGCTGCTCAACCCGACAGCTGGGCCGGCAGACGTCGACCAGCTGTTGGACGCGGTGCTGACCGCCGGCCAGGCGGTCGAGCCGGCGACACGCGTGGTTTCCGGATCGGAGTGATCATGCGTCGGACGCTGTGCTGCGCGCTTGTGGTCCGGCTCCGCCGCAGAGCGCCCAATGCATGATCACCTGAGGTGCCAGCGGGCGGGCGTGGAGGATCACGGTAGATCTCGATGACGTGCGCAGGAGGGGGCCTGGGTCAGGTTCCGTCGGGCAGGGCAGCGACCCCGTCGACGGCGATCCTCCTGTCGCCGGCGAGCCCCACGATCGCAGCGGTGCGGGCAGGCGGGTCGGTCGGGAAGGTCTCGGCGTACACCTTGTTGACGACGGGCAGGTCCGCCAGGTCGGCGTAGAGGATCATGGTCTTGACGACGTGCCGCAGGTCTGATCCGGAGGCTCGGAGCGCCTGTTCGAGGTTGGCAAACGCCTGCCGGCATTCGGCTTCGAAGCCACCCGCCTCGGGCACCGATCCGGTCGCCGGGTCGACGCCTGTCTGCGCGGAGAGGAACAGCAGCTCTCCCACCCGTACAACAGGCGAGTACGGGCCGAGCGCCGGGGGCAACTCGGGGCTGGTGACAACGTCGTGAGCCATGTGACTGAGCCTCCTTGTCGTGGGCCTGCGGAATGGGCGATGCCGTAGGTCAGCGCGCGACTGGTCGCCGAGCGTCTCGAAGCATCGTTGCCGCACGCTGATCGATCTCACGAGCGAACGTGGGCATTCGCGGGCCAAGCGGCCCGAGGCGGCGGCGCGCGTTTCGAACAGCCTGGTCGGCGCGATGTGATTGCATGCTCGACATCGCGTCGAACGCCTTCGACCAGTTCTTGCACGCGCTCGCAAGGTCGTTCCGCAGGAACTGGACGTCTGCAAGGTTCGCCAACGTGAGCGCGTGAATTCGACGGTGGCCCACACCGTCGCGGGTGGCGGTCGAGCGTCGGAACTGGCGCTCAGACTCGTTGATGTCGCCGAGATCGCGAAGCGCCTGAGCAGCTTGGTTGGCCAACGACGGTTCGCCGAAGCCCATGCGGCGAATCCAGACCGGCTCGGCTTCCTTGTCGACCTGGCTCAGCAGCCTCTCGGCACCACTGAAGGTCCGGATGGTTTCCACCCTGTGCCGACCAGCGGCGTATCCACGCGCTTTGACAACAGTGAGTAGCGCCGCCACACCCGGCGAGGAGTTGTCACGGGACCAGTCGAGGGCCGACTCGGCCAGCCTTAAACACGCCTGACCATGGCCGAGGTCAACCGCCTGGTGCGCCATCGCCCGTAGGATGAAGCCCGCGAGTGGACCGTCGTCGGCCTCGTTCGCCAATCGCAACGCTTCGAGGTAGTAGCGCTGAGCAACGCCGTGCAGTGCTGAGTCGAAGGACTTCCAGCCCACGAGGTACGCGAGTTCAGCGGCGGCGCTGAACATCGCACGTCGATCTTCGTCTGACCGGAACCGCCCTCGCAGGTATCCGGCGACGTCGTTGGCCAGGTACGCCACGATGGCTAGCCGCGCATGGCCTCCCCCGTACTGCTCATCAACTCGTGTGAATGTCGCGGTCATGTGTGTCACGGCTTCGATTTCGCCTGCGCCGACTGCGGTGCCGCCGCCCTGCGCCCGCCGGCCACGGTCGACCACTTCCTGCCACTCGTGAAGAGGCACTGCGAGCGCAGCCACCGAGTACAGGGCCGTCTTGGCGAAGTCACGTCGCTCCAAGTCGGTCCTCCCTAGCGTCACAAGGTCGGTGATTGGGTCCTGGGGACGACTGGGATGGGCCCGCCGCGTCGGTGAGTTGGCGTGAGAGCTAAGCCCAAGATCGTCTAGTGTCACCTGCCGTCCAAGCCGTCTGGAGGCCGCCTCCGCCAGGAGATGTGGGGTCAGGCCGCTGGGGTGGGCGCCGGCGATCCAGTGCGCGATGTGGGATCGCTGTAGGGAGGGCAGATCCTCGCCGTTCTCTCTCGCGACAGCGCGGACCGCGTGCGCGCATGCGTCGTAAGTCCAGCGGCACGCACGGATGACCTCTAGCAACCGTTCGTTTCGCTTCCGACCCGCCGGCTTCATCGACTGCCCTTCGCCGTCACGTCTAGCACGTCTGGTGATCTCGTTGGCTCTCAGCGTACTTAGGTGAACGCGCCCCCCGAGCGCTGCAGCGACCCAGTTCTGGGTCTACGTGGAGTTCCACAAGGGACCTCGGCGGCCTGGCGCGGCGAAAGTTCAGGGATTCACGCGTCTTTCGTCTGCCCCGAGACGCGTTCAACACGTTCAACAGATTCAACTCGTTCAACAGTGCGCTCCACCCTCCGCCCTGTTGACCCAATGCGCTCACCACTTCACTGCTTGTACGGATGTTCTAGCGAAAGGTGGAAGCGCTCATGACATGGAGGATGTCGAGATCCGTAGGCACCCGCGCTGGTGGTGTAGCGGTGAGGCAGGCGGCCGAGCACCGTCCGGTGCCGTACGGAGGTGATCGAGCGGTGGCTCAGTCGATGTATGCGGCACACCGACGCAATCCGTGGACTGGACGGTGCCGAATCTGCTTTGAGCGCTTCCCCTGCGCCAGCCGACAGCAAGCCGCCGAGGTGATCGCCGGGAGCCGGCCCACCGCACGGGCCGGAGGCCGCCGATGCGGTCGCTGACCCGTGAGTGGGATCTGATGGAGTTGCCGACTGGTGAGGTTCTGACCACCGTGGGCACCTACAACGGCTCTGTGGCGCGTGGCCGGCTGACGTATGTGCCGGACATCGGCGGAGCGGTGGAAATCTTCGGCCGCCGCTATCGCAAGACTTCGTGCGAAGTGTGGGGCGTGCTCCCTCGAACCCGTCAGGTGCTCGCTTTGCCGGGCGAGAGTCACTACGAGGTGCGTGCCGGGGACATCGCCCGCCACTACCCGGCCTCGCCGCCGGCGGTCGCAAGGTCCGAGGTTCGCGAACTCGCGGCCGCGCTGTCCTCCGTCGGCATCCCAGTCGGCGTCGGCGGCTCCCGTGCCCTGGACGCCGCGCGGCCGGGATCTGACCACGATCTGGTGGTGTACGGGATGGAGAACGTCGAACTAGCCGCGAAGACGATCACGAGTCTCGCGGGCTACGAACCCTGCTTGCACTTCGGGCTCGACTTCGTGCGCGCGAAGTACTGCCACTTCACCCGACTCACCCCGCACGACCTCGAACTGCTGGTGTGCGATCGCTGGCGGCACTTCCGGTACCGAGGGCTGGCAATCAGCGTGGATGGCTGCGATGAGTCCAGATTGGCGGATCCCTGGGTCACAGCGGCTCCGCGCGCGTTCGACACTGCCCACGTGCGAGGCGTGGTGCTCGACGCCAGCCAGTGCTACGTCTCGCCGAAGATCATCGACGTTCGGACCGGCACCGAGGTGGTACGCGTGTTCACCTGGCTCAACCTCTACGCCGGAGCGTTGCGCACAGGCGACGAGGTCGCAGTCCACGGCCGCTGGATCGTCATGCATGACCAGCAGTTTCTTCGGGTTCAAGACTCCGCAGACGCGATCCGAGTGGTGTCCCGCACGTCAACCGACCCAGTGTGACCTTGGAAGGCAGGTCTGATGATCGTCTCGACCAATGACCTTGATCTCGACGCCGTTCGATTGCGCCTGGCCCTGGCCGGATACGCATACGTGTCGGGTCTGCCGGAGGGCTTCGACTATCCGTCAGCGCTCGCTGAACTCGGACCTCTGATGCCGCAGTACGGAGACGTCCTCGTCCGCGACGTCAAGCCTGATCCCGCCATCAGCAATGACGTGAGAAGCTCCGCCAACATGGCCGAGTTGACGCCGCATACGGAGTGGTACGAGTTCCCTGGGCTGCCACCGCGGTATGTCGCCTTGTGGTGTGTCCAGCCAGCCGCAGGCGATGGAGGAGAGACCACCCTTGCGGACGGGCACGCGATGCTCGATCGGTTCACCGCCGATGAGTTGGCGCAACTGGCCGCACAATCCTGGCGGTGGCGCTCCCGCCCAACCCTGGCCCGGGAAGGGGTGCGCCAGGTCGTCCACCACCCGACGATCGACATCCACCAAGGCCAGCTGGTGCTCAGGTTCTCCACGCTTGACCTACTCGGCCAGGACGAGTTGGCCAGACGGTATGTCGCCACAGGGAGCGAGCACTTCGAGGCGGCCAAGATCTCGATCAAGATCGCGAAAGGCGCGATCCTGCTGTGGGATAACTGGCGCATGATGCACGCGCGCAACGCCTTCTCAGACCCCAACCGGCACCTGTGCCGTGTGCTGATCGGCGTTGCGAACTGACAATCTGTCCTAGCAGGACGCGGGCGTGCTCTCACTGAGAGCGCCCGCGTCCTGCCTTTCCTTAGGTCAATCTTGATCTTGCGACAGGAAGTCGCGGGCCAGTCGCCTGGAGATGTAGTCCATCACCGAGGCGGCTTCGCGGACTTCCTCGTCGTCGGTCAGGCCAGCCGGCTCGAATCGCAGTCCACGCAGACGGTCCGTGATCACCTCCAACGGCACGCCATGTTGCAGAGCCAGCGAAGTGATGATCGAGAACGCTTCAGCCAAACCAGCCAACGTCGACCCCTGCTTCCCGAGCCGCAGGAAGATCTCACCGAGCTGCCCGTCCTCGTGCGCACCCGCCGTCAGCGAGCCCTCGGCCCCGCCGATCTCGAAAGCGCGGGTGTACGACGTGCGGGTGCGAGGCATCCGCCGACGTTTCGAAGGAACAGCAACGGACGACGGTGCAGCAGATGACATGATCAGCCTCCAGGACGCAACAAATAGTGGGTGAGCGCGAGGCGACGTACCACATGTCGTGGTCGAACCTCGTCGATGACGAGCCTAGGAAGTCGGCTGGCCAGTCACAACGAGGCGCGCTGAGGTGAGTGTGCCCGCGAGAGTGCGGGGATGGGAATGGCGACGTGGCGGACGAGTCAACAACGCGGGAAGCAGTGTGGTTCGGGTGTGACGAGGGCCCGTCTATCGGATCTATTTAGGGTAGGCTAACCTACTCCGCATGACGAGTCGTGGCGCGGAGTCCCATCCCGGCATCAGCGGATCGGCGCTTCGCCTCAGCTACCACGGCGATCCGGTGGTGCGCGACGCTTCGATCGCCCTCCACAGCGGGCACGTCACCGCCCTGGTCGGACCCAACGGCAGCGGCAAGTCCACCCTGCTGCGCGCCCTGGCCCGGCTGCACCGCCCCGACAGCGGCGAGATCCGCCTCGAAGACGGATCCTCGGCGCTGGCCCTGTCGGCCAAGGAGTTCGCGCGCCGGGTCACCCTGCTCGCGCAGAGTCGCCCGACGCCCAGCGGCGTGTCGGTCAAGGACGTCGTCTCGTACGGACGTCACCCGTACCGCAGCCGCTGGCGCAACGACGACCACGACGGACCGCGCGCCATCGACTGGGCGATGGAGGTCACCGGCGTCGAATCCATGGCCGACCGCCCGGTCGACGAGCTGTCCGGCGGCGAGCGGCAGCGGGTGTGGCTGGCTGCCTGCCTGGCCCAGGACACCGGCGTGCTGCTGTTGGACGAGCCGACCACGTTCCTGGACCTGCGCTACCAGGTCGAGATCCTCGATCTGACGCGCGAGCTCGCCGACGAGCACGACGTGGCGGTCGGCGTGGTGCTGCACGACCTCAACCAGGCCGCCGCTGTCGCCGACCACATGGTGCTGCTCGACCACGGTCGGGTCCGCGCCAGCGGCGCCCCCGTCGACGTGCTCACCGACGAGCACCTCACCCACACGTACGGCATCCAGATTCATGTCGCGGCAGACCCCGTGACTGGCCAACTCACCGCCCGGCCGATCGGCCGGCACAGCCGTCGCGCGCCAACCGTGTGACACCCGGCGTCGCCGGGCCCAATCCCCTCGTACGAAAGGAATCCCATGATCAGATCGCGCATCGCCGCCTTCGCGGCGCTGTCCGGAGTGCTGCTGCTCGGCGCGTGCGGCACCAGCGAGAAGCCGTCCGGGGCCAGCGGCGAGCAGGCCGGCGGGCCGGTGACCGTGACGGACAGCCGCGACCAGAAGGTGAAGCTGAAGGCCCCCGCGAAGAAGGTCGTCGCCCTGGAGTGGGGTGAGGCAGAGATGCTGGTCAGCCTCGGCGTGATGCCGGTCGGCGTCGCCGACGTCAAGGGGTACGCGTCCTGGGTGACCGCCGAGAAGCTCGACGACAGTGTCAAGGACGTCGGCACCCGCGCCGAGCCGAGCGTCGACTCGGTCGTGGGCCTGGAGCCGGACCTCGTGGTCATGGAGGAGGGCCGCGGCGCGGCGTTGGTGAAGCAGATCGAGAAGTACGTGCCGGTGGTCGTCACCAAGGGCAGCGACGCGAGCGACAACCTCAACCGGATGCGGGACGACTTCCGCATGATCGCCAAGGCCGTGGGCAAGGACGCCGAAGTCAGCCGGCAGCTCAAGGACTTCGACGCCGCGCTCGCTGACGCGAAGCAGAAGATCGCCGACGCGGGGGCCGCGGGGCGCGGGTTCGTGATGGCCGACGGCTACTCCAGCGGCAGCGCGGTCTCGATCCGGCCGTTCGGCGACGGCGCCCTGGTCTCCCAGGTCGCGATGCAGTTGGGCCTGAAGAATGTCTGGACCGGCAAGACCGACAAGGTGTGGGGTCTCGGCCAGACTGATGTGGAGGGTCTGACCGCGATCAAGGACAAAGACGTGAAGTTCCTCTACAACGCCTCGGCTGGCGACGACGTGTTCGGCGACGACCTGAAGGACAACGCGATCTGGAAGGGCCTGCCGTTCGTGAAGGCCGGCAACGTGCACCGGCTCTCCGACGGCATCTGGACCTTCGGCGGGCCGGCCTCCTGCCGGCAGTACGCCGAGGAGCTGGTGAAGGTCTACACCACTTGAGCAAGGTGGCCGCCGCACTGCCTGAGTCGTCCGCCGTGACGGCTCAGGCGGCGCCGTTGCCGCCGGCCCGCCCCTTGCGGGTCGGGGTGTTGGGGTTTGCGGCCGTTGTGGCCGTGGTCTTGTTGGCGGGCCTTCATGTCACGCAGGGCACCTCGTCTGTTGGGGCGCTGGAGCTGCTTCGGTGGGTGTTCGGGGCGTCTGCCGGCTCCGTGGGCGACGTCCTGATCGCGTCCCGGCTGCCGCGGCTGCTGGCCGGCGTGACCGTCGGGATCGCGCTCGGGGTCGCGGGCGCCGCGCTGCAGTCGATCACCCGCAATCCGCTCGCGTCGCCGGACACGCTCGGGGTCAACGCCGGCGCGCACCTCGCGGTGGTCGCGGCGGCGTCCTTCGGTGTGGTGCTGCCCGCGCTGCCGGCCGGCGGCCTGGCGTTCGGCGGCGGGCTCGCCGCGGCCGCTCTGGTCCTGGCGATCTCCTCCGGCGGCGCCGGCCCCACGCGGGTGATCCTCGCGGGGTCCGCGACGGCGCTCGCGCTCAGTTCCCTCACCATGCTTTTTCTTCTCCTGTACGAGGAGGAGACAGTCGGCCTCTACGCTTGGGGCTACGGGTCGCTGGTGCAGACCGGGCTCGGCGGGGTCACCCAGATCGCGCCGGTCGTCGCGCTCGCGACCGTCGCGTGTCTGCTGCTCGGCCGCCGGCTGGACCTGCTGGCGCTCGGCGACGACACCGCCTCCGTGCTCGGCGTCGACGTGCGGCGCACCCGTCTGATCGTCACCCTGCTGGCGGTGCTGCTCTCCGCCGCCGCGGTGACCCTGGCCGGGCCGATCGGCTTCGTAGGATTGTGCGCGCCGGTGATTGTGCGGCTGCTCGGAACGTTGCTGGGCGGAGTCGGCTCCGGCCTGAGCCGGCACCGCGCGCTGCTGCCGCTGTCCGGGCTCGTCGGCGTCCTGATCGTGCTCGGCGCGGACATCGCGGTGCGGGCGCTGCTCGGCGGGCAGGCCGGCGTGGACATCCCGACCGGCGTGGTCACCAGCATCGCCGGCGCCGTGGTCCTGGTGTGGCTCGCGCGCCGGTACCGCGACAGCGGTGCCGCCCAGCGGGCCCCGATTGGCGGCGCGGCGGCGCTGCGCGCCAAGGGATTCTTCTGGGGTGTCACCGGAGTGGGCGCGGCGCTGGTGGTCGCCGCCGTGGTCGCCGGGATGCTCCTCGGTGACACCTGGGTGCTGACCGGCGACGTCGCGAACTGGCTGGCCGGCCGCACCGGACCCGGGTTGACGTTCGTGCTGGACCAGCGCTACCCGCGGGTGGCGGCGGCGCTGCTGGCCGGTGCGGCGCTGGCGCTCGCCGGGACCACCGTGCAGGCCGTGTGCCGCAACCCGCTGGCCGAGCCCGGCATCCTGGGCATCACAGGTGGCGCCGGGGTCGGCGCGGTGCTGCTCATCACGTTCGTGCCGCTCGCCAGCGTCTGGACCATGTCCGCTGTCGCGGGCGGGTCCGCGCTGCTCGCCTTCTCGATCGTGTACGGGCTGTCGTGGCGCGGCTCGGGCTCCGGTGGCGGGCTGAACTCCGACCGCCTGGTGCTGATCGGCATCGGGGTCTGGATCGGCTGCACCGCCGCGATCACGTTGATCATCGTGACGTTCGACCCGTGGAACACCGGCAAGGCGCTGACGTGGCTGTCCGGCTCCACGTACGGGCGCACCCCGGCCCAGGTGCTGCCGGTCGCGGTCGCGCTGCTCCTGCTCACGCCGGTCGTGGCGCTCGCGCGCCGGGAGTTGGACCTGGTGGCGTTGGATGAGGACACGCCGCGGGTGCTCGGGGTGCGGCTGGAGCTGACCCGGCTGGTCGCGCTCGGCGCCGCGGCGCTGCTCACCTCGACGGCGGTCTCCGCGGTCGGCGTGATCGGCTTCGTGGGCCTGGTCGCGCCGCACGTGGCCAAGGCGCTGGTCGGCGGCCGGCACGCCCGGGTGATCCCGGTGGCGGTGCTGCTCGGGGCGCTGCTGGTCTCCGTCGCGGACACGGTCGGGCGGACCGTGATCGCCCCGGCTCAGGTGCCAGCGGGGCTGCTGACGGCGATGCTCGGCGCGCCGTACTTCGTCTGGCTGCTCTGGCGCATCCGGATCAAGCCGGTCGGCTGACAGGCTTGATCGTGTTCACCTCGCAGCGCATCGGCGCTCCAGACCGTTCGATGCGCCCGTCGCTTGTCAGCAAGGCGACACCGTGCCGCTCGGCGGCGGCGACATAGATCGCGTCCGGGTAACGCAGCGATGCTTGGGCGAGGGTCCATGCGCGACGTACGTCTGCCCAGGGAATTGCCTCGATAGTGATCTCGAACGACTCCGTGTCGAGCAGCGCCTGTTCGACGTCATTGGGCTGGAACGGATGACCAGGCCGGTTCGCCGCGGCGTTCAGGCCGGACATGACCTCGAACGCGAAATGTCCCGGAGCGTGGAGTCGCTCTGAGGCCGGATGCTCGGCGAGCGCCGCGCGCGCCGCGTCCCCTCTCGGTCCGGCGTCAGCGACAGCATCGATGATGACCGACGCGTCCACGATCACGTCGCTGGCCGGTCACTCAACTGGTCGCCCCGTTCGGCGTGCGCGTCGTCAACGGCGTCGAGCACCGCGCGCCGTTCCACATCCGGCACACCGGGCCGGCCACTCAGACGTTCGGCGGCGCGGGCTAGCGCCGCACGCCGACGCAGGTGCGCCGCCTGGGCGTGCACAGCATCGCGCAGGTAAGCCTGCAACGACATGCCTCGGTCTTGCGCGGCCGACCGGATCTGCTCCAGGTCGTCGGTGGG
>WHSM01000336.1 GCA_009380105.1 Micromonosporaceae bacterium | reverse complement strand
GTCCGATGTGGTCGTCATCGATGTCGGTGGCGCCACCACGGACGTGTGCTCGGTGCTGGCGCCGGACGCCGAGCGCAGCGGCCCTCGCAGGGAGGCAGCCGGGGAGCTGTGGCGCAGCCGCACGGTCGAAGGCGATCTCGGGGTGCGCTGGAGCGCGCCCGGCGTGGTCGACGCCGCGGCGGCCGAAGGTCTGCTGACACCGGAGGAGGTAGGCCCGCTGCGCGTCGCCGCCGAGTTCCGCGCCACGTGTCCGGGACTGGTTCCGGAGGACGCCGCCGGCCGCGCGGCCGACCAGCGGCTGGCGGCCCTGGCGGTCACGGTCGCGTTGCGCCGCCATGCCAGAGGCGAGCGGATCGGGCCGGCGACCGCCCCCCGGCGCGGCGGGAAGGACTTGCGGCAGGTGCGTCTGGTGCTCGGATCCGGCGGGGTGCTGCGGCACAGCGATCCGGACCGCGCGACCGCGTTGCTGGGCGCCGCGGCGACCGACCACGCCGGAGGTTGGCCGCTGCCGCGGGAGCCTGTTCTGCGGGTCGACCGCCGGTACGTCCTCGCCGCCGCGGGGCTGCTCGCGGAAGATCATCCGAGGGCTGCCGCGATGCTGTTGCGGCGCGAGTTCATGGCCGGAAAGTGATGCTCGAATCGTTACGCCGACGACACGCCAGCCGCGACACGCCGGGAAGAAGGCGCCATATTCGGGTGGCGTTCCGCGGATTCTCCAGACCCGGTTGACAGGCCCTGGGGGACGGTGGCTACCGTTCATTGCAGTCCGGCTTCGGGGGTGGCTCGGCTTCACTTCGTCCCTTCGCCCACTGGCAATCGCGATGGCAGGTCGCGCCGTCGCAGCGGCCAGGTTCAGTGGGCGGGGGTCGGCGGGGCGTGGCGAACCGGCCGCCGTTCTGGTGTGCGACAGGGGGTGCGGGCGGCCAGTAGACAACGGCTCAGTGCGGATGTCCAGTTCGTAGTGGGTCGGTCCGAAGGTCGCCTGGTGACGTCCCTGTCACATCGGCCGAAGCGGGCCTGGGAGCGCAGGGGCGCGGCGCGAGCCGCGCCCCTCTTGCTGTTCCTGGCAGGTTCCGGCGGGCGTATGACCGCCGGAACCACTTTTCTCACGTCGGCGCCCGCTCAGACGACCCGTCGCCGCCAGGTCGGGCGCCTGGCGCGGGCCGCGTCCCGAAAGCGCCTCCTGGCAGCAGCCAGCCGCGGCGACTTGGGACAATCGAGGTCAGCCGGCGCGCGACGCGGCGGCGCACACAGGCAGGGAGGCGAGGGCTTGGCGGCGACCGCGAGCAGCGTGGCCGACTCCAGCGGGTCCACACGCCGGGCGCGCGACGCGCGACCCGAGCCGGCGCCGGTGTGGCTGGCGGTCGCCGGAGCGGCGCTGGCCGGAGCGGCGCTGGTCGTCGCGTTTCCACCGGTCGGCGTGTGGCTGGCCGCGCCCGTCGGCGTGGCGCTGCTGGCGGCGGCTGCGCACCGCCGGCGGGCGCGAGCCGGTGCCGGGCTCGGTCTGCTTGCCGGGATGGTGTTCTTCGCGCCGCTGCTGCAGTGGACCGCCCTGGACGATCGGATCGGGCAGTGGCCGTGGGTGCTGCTGGCGTTGTCGCAGGCGGCGTTCGTGGCGCTCCTCGGCGCCGCGGCCGCCTGGTGCTCGCCGGTCGTCGACCGTTGGCGCTGGTCCTGGGCGCCGCTGACCGGGGTGCTCTGGCTGGCTGACGAGGCGCTGCGATCCCGGCTGCCGTTCGGTGGTTTCCCGTGGGGCCGGCTGGCGTTCAGCCAGGCCGACTCGCCGCTGGTTTGGCTGGCGGCGCTCGGCGGCGCGCCCCTCACGACGTTCGGGACAGCGGTCGTCGGCGGCTTCCTCGCCGCGGCGGCGTGGACGGCAGCAGAAGGGCTCCGCGGGCGCCCCCAACGGATCAACGATGGGCCGGGACGCCCTGCGTGGACACGTGGGCTCGCGCTCCTCGCCGCGGCTGTTCTGGCACTCCTCAGCGGGTTCGCCGTGCCGTACCAACCGCCGGCCGGGGACGCGGTCACGGTGGCGATCATCCAGGGCAACGTGCCCCGCATCGGGCTGGACTTCAACGCCCAGCGGCGGGCGGTGCTCGACAACCACGTCGACGGCACGCTCCGGTTGGCGCGGCAGGTCGCGCGCGGCGAGGCCAGGCAGCCGGACCTGGTGATCTGGCCGGAGAACTCCAGCGACATCGATCCGCTGGTCAACGACGACGCGCGCGCCCGCATCGACGAGGCGGCCAACACGATCGGCGTGCCGATCCTGGTCGGCGCGGTGCTGGTCGGCCCCGGCGACCACGTGCGCAACGCCGGCCTGGTGTGGCTGCCCGGCGAAGGGCCGGTCGACAGCTACGTCAAGCAGCACCCGGTGCCGTTCGCCGAGTACATGCCGATGCGGCCACTGGTGCGGATGATCACCGAAAAGGCCGACCTCGCCGGCAACTTCGCCTCCGGCGACGAGCCGGGCGTGCTGCGGGTCGGCCCGGCGACAGTCGGCGACGTGATCTGCTTCGAGGTCGCCTACGACGACCTGGTCCGCGACACCATCATCGGGGGAGCGCAGCTGATCGTCGTGCAGACCAACAACGCCACCTTCAACGACGCCGAGGCGCAGCAGCAGATGGCGATGGTGCGGCTACGAGCCATCGAGCACGGCCGCCCCGCGTTGATGGCCTCCACGGTCGGGGTCTCCGGGTTCGCCGGCGCCGACGGCGCGGTTCTCGACGCCAGCCGGTTCAACACCCCGGCGACCGCGGTGCGAACCGTGCGGCTTGGGGACGGCGGGACCCTCGCGACCCGGCTCGGCGCGTTGCCGGAGATCGCGCTCGGCCTGGCGGCGCTGGCGGCGCTGGCGGGTCGCCTGGCGCTACGCTGGCGGGTCACTGCGGCGCGTCTGCGCCGGCGTGACGACGACGGCGATGGGGAGAGAACGTGAACGACGAGTCGGGGGCGGCTGAGGGAGCGGCGTCGGCGGCATACCCGGGGCTGGGCCGGGTGCTGGTCGTGGTGCCGACGTACAACGAGGCCGAGAACCTCCGGGAGATCTCCCGGAGGCTCCTTTCCGCCGTGCCGGCCGCCGACCTGTTGATCGCCGACGACAACAGCCCGGACGGCACCGGTGAGATCGCCGACGAGATCGCCGCCGCCGACTCGCGCGTCACGGTGCTGCACCGGCCTGGCAAGCAGGGACTGGGAGCGGCGTACATCGCGGGTTTCCGGTGGGCGGCCGAGCACGAATATGACGTCGTGGTCGAGATGGACGCCGACGGCTCGCACGCCCCGGAGGAGCTGCCGAAGCTGCTCGAAGCCGCCCGCGACGCTGACCTGGTGATCGGCTCCCGGTGGGCGCCCGGCGGGAAGGTCGTCAACTGGCCGGCGCACCGGCTGCTGCTGTCGCGGGGCGCGAACCTCTACACCCGGATGGCGCTCGGCATGCCGGCGCGGGACGCCACCGGCGGATACCGCGTGTACCGGATGCCGGTGCTGGAGAAGCTCGACCTGGACGCCGTGGCGTCGCAGGGGTACTGCTTCCAGGTGGACCTGACGTGGCGGGCGTACCAGGAAGGAGCCCGGGTCGCGGAGGTGCCGATCACATTTGTGGAGCGCGCGCACGGTCGCAGCAAGATGAGCTCGTCGATCGTCCGAGAGGCGTTGTGGCGGGTGACGGTGTGGGGCGCGCGGGCCCGGTGGAGATCAGTACGGCGGCTGCTGGGGCGGCGCTGACCAGAGAAAGACACACGCAGGACGCTGGATGAGGTGAACGCTGGTGCGTTGGGTGTGGATCATTCTGCTCGCGCTGATCGTGACGCCCGTGGTGGAGGTCGCGATCATGACCGCGGTCGCGCAGCAGATCGGCGTCGTCTGGGTGTTGCTGCTGAGCGTCGCCACGATGATCCTGGGCGGGTCCGTGCTGCGGGCAGAGAGCATGCGCTCCCTCCAACGGCTCCGGCAGACCATGGAGACCGGCCAGGTCCCCGGCACGGAGTCCAGCCACGGGGGCCTGCGGATGCTCGGCGGCATCGCGCTCCTCGTGCCCGGGTTCGTCACCGACGCGCTGGGGCTGTTGCTGCTCCTGCCGCCGGTGCGGACGGCGGTGCGGGCGCTGATGCTTCGTGGGCTGGTCCGCCGGATGTCCCCAGAAGACGCCAACCGACTGTTCGGCCCGCGGCGGGTGCGCGCCAAACGCGGCCGCCCGCAGACCCCGCCCCGCGCGGCGGAGGCAGACGACACTCACGACGTCATCGACGGCGAAGTGTTGGAGGGCGAAATCGTCGAGCCCCGAGAGCCGGGGACCGACGGCCCCGAGGACGCGCCCCGGCCGGGCGCCGGCTGACGTGGACACGAAGAAGCCGGCCCCGCGACGCGGGGCCGGCTCTCTCTGCGTGCCTCAGGCTGTCTTGCCGCGCCGAGCGCGCAGGTCTTCGAGGCGCTCAGCCAGGATCTCCTCCAACTCACCGATGCTGCGGCGCTCCAGCAGCATGTCCCAGTGGGTGCGAGGCGGCTTGCCCTTCTTCTGCTCCGGCTCGTCCCCGTCGATCAGCTTCGCCGCGCTGCCGTCGAAACGGCACTCCCAGATCGCGGGCACTTCGGCGTCCACCGCGAACGGCACCTCGAGGCGGTGACCATGCGCGCACAGGTACTCGCGGGTCTGGCGAGGGGCAAGCTCGGTGTTGCGGTCGGACTCATAGCTAACGGCTCCGAGGCGGCTGCCGCGCAGCATACGCTCGCCCATGGTCGGCTCTTCCCTCCGAGGTTTATGCGGTCAACGTGTGCAACGACCAGGCTCTGTCAGTTGTTCCGGTCCGGCCGCTGTCCGTCATGTAAGCGCCTGTGGGCGCCGGGTTAGTTGTACAGGAGACGGCGACGGGACGTGCACATGACACTCCGGTGAGCACTGTCACCAGGATAGCTCGGGCTTCCACCCCTATTTCAGGCACTTCGTCACGACTTAGATGACTGTGCGTAGCCGGGAAGTCGAACC
>WHSM01000129.1 GCA_009380105.1 Micromonosporaceae bacterium | reverse complement strand
GGCCTGGTGGGACCTGGCGGTGAAACCGCGGGTCGACCGGGCGCTGGCAGCCGGATTCGACGGCGTGTACCTCGACACGCCGCTGGCCTACGAGGAGATCGACCTGAGCCTGGTCCCGGACGAGACCCGGGACAGCCTCGGTCGCAAGATGGTCGACCTCATCGTCAAGATCAGCCGTTACGCCAAGCGGGCCGAGCCCGGATTCTGGGTGCTTCCGCAGAACTCGCCGGAGCTCGCCGAGCACGGCGACTACACCAAGGCGATCGACGGGATCGGCATGGAAGACCTGTTCTTCCGGTCCACCCTCGACGACTCGGACATCCCGTGCGTCGATGACTGGTGCGCCGAGAACCTCGAAGCGGCCCGAGAGCTTCGCGACGCGGGCAAATTGGTCCTCGCCGTCGACTACGCAAGCAAATCCGAGAACATCGAGCACGCCTGCCGTCGCTACCGCGAAGAGCGGTTCGTCGGCTACGTCACCGTGCGGGCGCTCGACCGGATCAGACCTCACTGTGAAGGAGCGCGGCGATGACAGCGACACACAACGGCTACGAACGGATCGGCGTCATCGGAATGGGGTACGTCGGCCTCACTCTCACGGCCGCGTTGGCTGGCAAGGGCTTCACGGTCCACGGCGTGGACACCCAGCCGGCGGTGCTCGCGAGCCTGGGCCGGGGCGAGCCGCACATCTTCGAGCCAGGCGTCGCGGAGATGTTCTCCGAGCACGTCGGGGCGCGCATCCTGGTCAGCGACGAGCTTCCCGACGACCCGGTGGACGCGGCGATCATCTGCGTCTCGACCCCGGTGGACGACGCGACTCACGAGCCGTACCTGAGAAATCTGGCGGCCGCGGCGGAGCATGTCGCGAAGAAGTGCGGTCCCGACACCCTCGTGGTGGTCCGCAGCACCGTGCCGGTCGGGACCAGCCGGGCCGTGGTGCTGCCGGTGCTGCGCGCGGCCTGGGGCGACGGCGTGAAGCTCGTGATGGCGCCGGAGCGCACGATCCAGGGCCAGGCGCTGCGGGAGCTGGTGGAGTTGCCGCAGGTGGTCGGCGGGCTCGACGAGCCGAGCCTCGCCGCCGGCATGGCGTTCTTCGGCGGGCTGGCGCGGCAACTGTCGCTGGTGTCGACGCTGGAGACCGCGGAGCTGGTGAAGCTGACCAACAACTGCCACACCGACGTGATCTACTCCTTCGGCAACGAGGTGGCGATGCTCGCCGAACGGCTCGGGCTCGACCCGCTCGAAGTGATCAAGGCGACGAACCTCGACTATCCGCGTCCCGACATCGCCCGGCCCGGGTACGTGGGCGGCGGCTGCCTGTCGAAAGACCCGTACATCCTGATCAGCACCGCGTCGCGGGCCGGCTATCAGCCGTACCTGATCGGCAATGCCCGCCGGCTCAACGAGCGCCTGCCCGAGCACGTGGCCGGCCGGATGGTATCGATGCTGGCGGACGCGAAAGGCCGGGCCGACGGCGCGACGCTGCTCGTGCTGGGCTGGGCCTACAAGGGCTGGCCGCCCACCGACGACATGCGCGGCACGCCGATCGCCTCGATGACGCCGGTCCTCTCCGCCGCCGGGGTCTCGGTGATCGGGCACGACCCGCTGGTCTCCGACGACATGATCCGGCAGCACGGCGGCGAGCCGGTCTCGCTCGCGGACGGCTTCGCGGCCGCCGACGCGGTGCTCGTGATCACCGACCATCCCGAGTACCGGGCGCTGGACCTGGAGTCGCTGCTGAGCGGCAGCCCGGTGAAGCTGATCTACGACTCCTGGCGGATCTTCGACGAAGACACGGTCGCCAGGCACGGGGTCCGCTACGCCGGCCTCGGGTACGAGCCGTCGCGCCCCGAGGCCGCGGCGGGTCTGGAGGGGGCGGCATGAGAGCCCTCGTGCTCGGCGGCGCCGGGTTCATCGGGCTGCACCTGACGCGTCGGCTGGTGGCCGACGGTCACCAGGTGACGATCGTGGACGACTTCTCGCGGGGCCGCGACGACCCGGACCTGGCCCAGATCCGGCCGCACGTGACGGTGCGGCAGGCGGACCTGACCGACCCGGCGGCGTACGAGGGCCTGGCGCACGGCTGGGACCAGATCCATCTGCTGGCGGCCGTGGTCGGGGTCCGCAACGTGCAGCGCGACCCGGCCCGGGTGATGCGCGTGAACACCCTGGTCACGCAGCATCTGCTGGACTGGATCGCGCCGGGGGAGCGGCTGTTCTTCGCCTCGACCAGCGAGGCGTACGCCGACGCGGTGACAGCGGGCGTCGCGGACGTCCCCACCGCCGAGGACGTGCCGCTGCTGGTCGCCGACGTGGCGGCGCCGCGCTCGGCGTACGCGATCAGCAAGCTCTGGGGCGAAGCCGCGGTGCTGCACGCCGCGGCCGCGCGGGGCTTCAGCCCGGTCATCGGCCGCTTCCACAACGTGTACGGCCCGCGGATGGGCGCCGATCACGTGATCCCGGAGCTGTCGCTGCGGGCGATCCGGGGCGAAAACCCGTTCCGGGTGTACGGCGCCGACCAGTTCCGGGCGTTCTGCCACATCGACGACGCGGTCGACGCGATGCTGCGGCTGATGTCGGCCGACGCGGCGAGCGGCCAGATCGTCCACATCGGCAACGACACCGAGACCAACATCGGCGACCTGGCCAAACTGGTGCTGCGGATCGCCGGGGCGGACCCGGAGCTGCGGCCCGAGCCGGCGCCGCCGGGGTCAGTGGCGCGCCGTTGCCCGGACCTGAGCCGCCTCCGGGCGCTCACCGGTTACGAGCCGACGGCGCCGTTGGAGGAAGGGGTGCGTCGCACCCTGGAGTGGTACCGGGAGCGATGGTGACCGCCTCGGAGGAGATCGCCTTCTACTACGGCGCGGGGCAGTTGGGCCGCCTGGCGAGGTATCGGCGGGTGGTGCTGCAGGGCGAGTTCTACTCGCCGGAGGAGCTTCGCTGGCTGCGGGAGCGGGGCGTGCAGACGCTGTGCTACCTCACCCTGACGGAGGACACCGGCCCGCCGGCGCCGTGGCAGCGGGAGGACCGCAACCCGGACTGGGGCGGCGCGTATGTGCACGTGGACCATCCCACGTGGATGGAGCACGTGATCGGCCAGGCCAAGGCTGGCCTGGAGCGTGGCTTCGACGGGCTGTTCCTGGACACGCTCAACATCGAGTGGACGCACCCCGAGGACGTGCCGCACCTGCTGGCGCTGGTGGCGGCGCTGCGGGAGGAGACGTGTCCGGCGTACATGTTGGCGAACCGGGGGTTCGGGCTGCTGCCGCGCCTGGGCGACCTGGTCGACGGGGTGCTGTTCGAGTCGTTCTCCGCCAGGTGGACCGAGGACGGCGGGTACGCCCCGTGGCCGCCAGGCATCCTGGAGACCCACGCCGAGTACGCCGAGCGGCTGCTCCGCCTCGACGTGGACGTGTTCGCGCTGGACTACGCCGACTCGGAGGACCTGACCCGGTTCGCGAAGCTGCGGGCGAGCCAGTTCGGGATCCCGTGCTTCGTCAGCGACCGCGCGCTGGGCCGCATCTGAAAACCAGGCCGCATCTGAGGCTAGGCCGCATCTGAAGCCGGGCCGCAGGTGACTCAGGCGGTCGTGACTGTGGCGCCGGCCCAGGTGTGTTCGGCGGACTCGGCGAGGCTGTGACGCGGCGCCCAGCCGAGCGCGGCGGCGGTGTGGCTGATGTCGGCGGCGATCCAGTCCACGCCCGGGGAGCGCGCCGACGGCGGGTCGGACTCCTCGATCGTCCCGGTGAAGCCGGCCGCGTCGGCCAGCAGCCGCACCAGCACCCGGGCGGCCGCCGCGGAGCCGCTGCCCACGTTGCAGACCACGCCGGAGGGGCGGGGCGCGAACACCGCGGCCGCGATCGCCGACGCCACGTCGCGCACGTCCACGAAGTCCCGGCACGAGCCGAGCGGGCCCATCCGGATCCGGGCCTCGCCACGCTCCAGCGCGTCGCAGATCTCCCGCACCGCCCGGCCGGCCAGGTTCTCGGCCGGCAACCCCGGCCCGACCGGGTTGAACACCCGCAGCACCATGCCGTCCAGCTCGCCGCGGGCGCACGCCAGCTGCACCAGCTGCGTGGCCGCGAGCCGGGTGACGCCGTACCCGCTGACAGGCCTGGCAGGGTCCGTCTCCCGCACCGGCCGGCGAGCGGTGACGCCGTACTCGGCCGCGGAGCCGAGGACGACCAGCCGCGCGCTCGGCGCCGCGTCAGCGACCGCGTCGACGAGCCTGGCGACCGCGCTGGTGTTGGCGGCCACGAGTTCAGAGTCAGAGCCGGCGAGCCGTCCCGCGCAGTTGACCACGGCCTCGGGCCGGACCTGGGCCAGCAGCGCGGCGAGCGCGCCGGGAGAGTCGTTGACCAGGTCGCATCGCGCCGACTCGAAGCCCGCGACCGGCCTGCGGCCGGCGGCGACCACGGCGGAGACGCGGGGGTCGGAGGCGATGACGGTCGCCGCGGCGCGCCCCAGGAACCCGGTGGCCCCGAAGAGCAGCACCCGTTTGGCGGTCACGTCAGCTCGCTTCCGCGGTCTCGTCGACGGTCGCCGGCAGCAGCAGCGGCCGGATGCCGTCGAAGGAGCGGTTCGCCTCGTCGTAGTCGTCGGGGCGGCCGATGTCGAGCCAGTAGCCGTCGAAGTCGTGCGTGGCGGGGACCTCGCCCCGGGCCAACAGGTCCAGGACCAGCTCGTCGAAGCCGAAAGACATGCCTCGGGGGTACGGCGCGAGGGTCTTCGCCGACATCGCGTACACGCCCATGCTCACCCGGTAGGACAGCGTCGGCTTCTCTGTGAAGCCCACGATCTCGCCGTTGCCGTTGGTCTCCAGGCACCCGAAGTCGATCTTGACCTGGCGCTGGTACGAGGCGACGGTCAGCAGCGCCTCGGAGGCGATGTGCTGGCCCAGCAGCTCGCCGAAGGGCAGGTTGGTCAGCACGTCGCCGTTCATCACCAGGAAGTGCTCGGGCAGCTGGTCCAGGATGTTGAACAGCGGCCCGATCGTCGACAGCGGACGGTCCTCTTCGGCGTACGACACCGACAGGCCCCACTGCGACCCGTCGCCGACGAACGCCCGGATCAGCGCCCCGAGGTGCCCGATCGCGAGCGTCACCGAACCGAACCCCTGCGCGGCGAGCTGCCGCAGGATGATGTCCAGGATCGCGTACTCGTTGCCGATCGGAACGAGCGGTTTCGGCAGGGCAGTGGTGTACGGCCGCAGCCGGACCCCTCGTCCGCCCGCCAGAATCACGACGTGCATGGCTCCCCCTCTTTGGTTGACCGCCTGTGTGGAAACCCCAGGCCCTGAGCTGTTGTTCACCACCGGTATCGCCTCACCTCGGCGAGGCTGGTCGACAGCGCCGCCAGTAGCAGAGCCAGCAGCGCCGCGCTGCTGGTCAGGAAGATCACCCCGTGGCTGTACGGCAGCCCGCTCACCGTCGCCGCCACCTGGCCGGCCAGCGCCACGGCTGTGATGCCGAGCAGCACCGGCAGCCGCCCGTGATTGATCAGGGTGAAGCCGACGAAGTACGCCCCGCCGAGCAGCACGTGCGCGGCCGCCAGCACCAGGCCGCGCTCGCTGAGCAGGCCGGCCTGCGCGAGCAGCGCCGCCAGTCCGGCCGCGAGCAGCGTCAGGATCCCGACCACGACTCCGATGCCGCCGCCGAACAGCCGCCACACCTGGCCGGCGAACTCGGCCGGGTACCGGCACCGACGGGTCAGCGCGACAGCGGACTCGGCGAACCGGCGGGCCCGCCACTCCAGCGCCCCCATGCCGAGCACCAGCGGGGTGACGGCCAGCGCGAGACCGATGCCGGCGTCGATGTACCGGGCGTTGGCGAAGAGCAGATACGTCGCGCACAGCGCCGCGTACGCCACGACCGGCAGCACGGCGACCACCTCCTGCCGCAACGGCGGCGGGGGGAGGTTCGGCGGCGGCGTGGCAGGAGCCAGCGCGCCGGTCAGCACCGGAGGGCGGCGGGTGCGCCACAGGGCGACGAGCACCGCCGCCGACACCGAGCCGACAACGATCCCGGCGGTCCAGACCGCGCTGGGCCGCCCGAACGCCAGGTGCGCCGCGCCGGCCCCGGCCAGCGGCAGCATCGTCAGCAGCAGGAGCCGCTCGCGCTCGTAGAACAGCAGCACCCCGCTGGCGAGCTGGTACGCCAACTGCGCGGTCACCAGCACGATCACGCCACGCGTCAGCCCGGCGACCTGCGTGAGCGCCAGGCCACCGGCCGCGCCAACCAGCAGGCCCAGCAGCAGCCCGCGCCGCAGCACCCGGGCCGTCAGGGCGGCGTGCCCGGCGCCGATCAGCCGGTACGCCAGCACCGTGGCGCCCATGCTCGACACCCAGCCCAGGGCGGTGGCGAACACCATGCCGGCCACCAGGCCGCGCAGCCCGAGCAGCGCGTACGCCGCCGGGAACGCCGCGCTCGGCAGCACGTACAGCAGGCCGTGGGACAGTTCCCGCACGGTGCGCGAGGAGTTTCGCCGAGGTCGGGCGGGCTCGTCCGGCGGGTCGCTGGGGAGTCGGCTGAAGATCTCCTCGGCGAGGGCGAACACGTCCTGGTAGCCGTACTCCTCTGCCGCCGCGCGGTCGGTCAGGCCGTCGCTCTCCAGCACCGCCGCGACCTGCAGCGCGTCGACGGCGCGCCGGCACATCGGCCGCACTCGCTGCGTCAGCGCCGCGACCGGGTCGGCGAGCTGGGTCGGCGCGCTCATGCCAACTCCTGGTACACGTCGCGGTAGGCGTCGATGGACTGGGCGAGCGTGAAGTTGTTCAGGATCCGGGTTCGGGCCGCCGCGCCGAGCCGCCGCCGCAGCTCGTCGTCGCGGAGCAGCTTCACGCACGCGTCGGCGATGGCGCGGCTGTTCCGGGGCGGGACCACGAACCCGGTGTCTCCGACGGCCTCGGACACCCCGCCGACGTTGGTGCACACCGGGGGCCGGCCGGTCGCCATCGACTCGACCACGGTGTACGGGAAGCCTTCGGAGATGCTGGACAGCACCACCACGTGGCCGGAGTGGTAGGCCTCCACCGGGCTGCCCACGCGCCCTTCGAAGACCGCGGCGCCGACCAGGTTCAGCTCCCGGAGAACGGCTTCGCAGCTCTCGTAGTAGACTTGGTTGGCGGCCGGCACCGGGCCGAAGATCCGCAGTCGCGCGTTCGGGATCTCCTCGCGCACCAGCGCGAAGGCCCGCAGCAGCGTGTGGATGTCCTTCAGCGGGTCGATCCGCCCCATGAACACCAGCGTCGGCGTGTCCGGCTCGCTCTCGGCCGCCGGGAAGTCGGCCGGGTCGACGCCGTTGTACATGGTCCGCATCCGGGCCGACGCCGCGCCGTTGTACAGGGCCCAGCGCCGGTTGTACGCCGAGTGCGGGGCGAAGATGTCGGCGCTGTGGTAGCCGGCGGCGGAGAGGGCGCGGAAGAAGTTCAGCAGCAGCACCTTCACCGAGTGGGGCACCGGCTCGCGGATCATGCTCAGGTAGCGCTCCCGCAGGTAGACGCCGTGCTCGGACATGATCAGCCGGGCGCCGTGGGTCCACTTGCTGGCGAGCCCGACCAGCATCGACAGGCCGTTCATCGCCATGTGGCAGACGTCGACGTCCAGCGGCGGGTGCGACAGCGGGCGCAGCATGTGCTCGATCAGGTCCGAAGCGGTGAGGGCGTCGGCCAGGGTGAGGGTCGGGCCTTCGGCAGGGGTGTCCATGCCGGCGGCGTGCCAGGCGTCCATCAGCCGGGTCAGGGCCTCGTTGGACAGCAGCGCGGTCCGCAGGTCGCCCTCCTGGGCGTACAGGTGCATGACGCGCAGCGCGTTCAGGAAGGACTCCAGGCTGGCCAGACTCCACCGGGCGCGCACGCCGGACGGCCGGATCAGCGCCTGGAGGAACTCCCCGTGCGCCTGGTGGAACCAGTCGGGCGGCCGGCCCCGGTTGCGCCGGCGCGGCGGCCGCCCCCAGAGCGGGATCGCGAGCAGCCGCTCCAGGTTCTCCGGCAGCTGCCAGACGCTGCGCTCCGCCTCGTCCACGGTGAGCGCGACCGTGGTGAAGCGGTGCTCGTCGAGGCCGCGGATCAGCTGGTCGCACCAGACGCTCACGCCGCCCATGTGGTACGGGTAAGCGCCCTCGGCGGCCAGCGCGACCCGCAGGCCTCGCCGTGACACGGCAGCCGGTTGGCCGGACACGGCCGCTCCGTGGGGAGCGGCTCTGCCTGACTGCTCGGCTCCGCGCTCGCTCCGCTCCGCGCTCGCTGCGCTCGCTGCGATGCTCACTCGCTGTCGCCTCGCAATGCCCAGTTGCCCGGCTCGGAGGGTCGAGGTCACGGACCGCTCCATGGCGTCGGGGTCAGGACCGCCGGGACGCCGCCTGTCAGCGACACCAGCGAGATCGACTCCGCGCCGTAGGTGGAGTATCCGGGAGCACGCACTCCGGTCAGGAACACCTTGCCGCCGGAGTCGGAGCTGGCGACCAGCGTGTTGGTCGCGCGGTCCCACACCATGTCGGCGTCGGTGTCGAAGTGCGCGTTGCGGTTCGCCACGTATCCGGCCAGGTCTGTCCATTTCGGCGTGAGCATCGGCACCCGGTAGTAGTTGCTGTACTTCGCCGCCACGGCGTTCACCCAGTCGAATGTGAGGTTCTTGCCGGACGAATACTGCCGGAGGTTGCCCTGGTGGAACGTGTGGCTGTACGCCGAGCCGCTCATCACGTGCTGCAGCGCGATGTCGCTCTCCCAGTCCAGGATCTCGCCGTAGTTGAGGTTGTGGCCCCAGTACGGGAACTTGCCGTTCGGGCCGTAGTAGGAGTTGTAGAACGTGGTCTCCTCGGCCGGCGTGGTGACGTGGTAGGCGACGTTTGTCGGCCAGTCCGGAACGATCAGCAGGCTCGGCTCCATCGGGTGGTAGATCCCGCAGTTGAAGCAGGCCGGCTGGTGGCTGCCGAAGGACATGTTGCCGTGCAGGTACTTCACACCGGTGTCCTTGGCGGCCCTCAGCAGCTCCGCGTTGGACGCCATCAGCCCGTGGTCGGTCGGCGGGTCGATGTCGTTGTTCACGTCCGGGTGGTAGACGCCGAGGCCGGAGTACTCGCCGGTCTTCAGCACCGGGGTCGGCACCGTCAGTTGGATGTTCCGCCCGACCCGCAGGTTCTCCTTGATCTCGTGCACGTTCTCGGCGTACGGCGTGAAGTTCATCTTCGGGTGGGTCAGGGTGTGGTTGATCCATCGGAACTGGTTGCGCAGGCACCGGCTGTAGCTGGTCAGCGAGTCCGGCGTGAGCAGAGTCGAGCACTGGGAGCGGGCCCGGCTGTTGATGCCCTCGCCGTTGTAGGCGACGTTGAGCGTGAACTGCTTGGCCAGCGGGTGCTTGCTCCGCAGCGAGTTCTGTGCCCGGTAGGCGTTGTACGCGTCCGGCCCGGACATCCGGAACTCCTTCGACGCGTACGTGCCGTCGGCGAGCAGGTGGTCGGTGGAGGTGAACCAGTCGTCGACGTCGACCTCGAGGTAGTGGCGCTGCTCGCCGGCGAACACGCCTCTGGTGGCCCAGCGGAACAGCCCGTACGTGAGCAGGTACGACTGCGGCAGCCACTGGTTCGAGGTGAACGTCAGCGCGGCGCGCTCCCGGCCGTCGGCCGACGTGCTGAGCACGCCCAGCACGTCGCTGCCCGAGGTGAGAATCGGACGCGCGCCGCAATTCGGCTCGATTGCGGAGTAGTAGACGTACGACAGAGAAATCGGAATCTTGACGCCGACCTTGAGTCGGTCGAACAGCGCGAGGCCGGTCGACGTGAGGCTGGCGTTGATCGGAGTGTTGCCGACTCCGCCTTCGCTGCCGGGTCGCAGGCAGTAGTCCTCGGGGAATGTGCCGTATCCGGTGTAGAGCGAAACCTGCCGAATGGCGTAGTCGCGCTCGTACTGCCAGAGCGCATTCCACTCGTCCGCGTCGAACGCGCTCAGGAAATTGCCGGATCCATCCTGATATAGCAGTGAGTTGTTCGTCAATAGGATCGCCTGGTAGCGCCCGGTTCCGTCGGATGTGACGAGTTGGTCCGCGGTGAGCGGCTCGTTCTTCGCGAGCAGGACGTCGTACGGCGCGCCGACCCGGTCGAGCAGGGACGACCAGGTGTCCACGCCGAAGTCGTTCTCGTCGAGGGCGATGATCAGGCTTCGCAGGGCCACCTTCTCGGCGCCTGCGGCGGGCTGCGTGGCAGCCGCGGCCAGTGCGCTGCCGGGGTCCTCGACCTCGACCTCCCCGTCGGGTTGCGGCACTGGCTTGGGAGGCTTGGGGGTCTTCTCCGGCCGAAGTTGCCCCGCGTCCGCCGGCGGGCCGTTGCCGGGCTTGGCCGCTGGCGTGACGCCCGCCACCGCGCTTCCCGCCGTGGTGAACCCGAGCGTCAGCACCAACACGCCGGGCAGGAAGAAGCGGACGAGTGAGTTCTTGCTGAAGGCACGGAGTTTCATGTCGCTTCCCTGCGTAGAGAGGGCGGCATTTTTCAGCGATGCCGCATATGTAAGTGGCGCCGCCTGGAGATCCACCGGTGGCGCGGCTAAAGCTATCAAGGCAAATGGGGGATTCGTGGGCAACGACAGATACTCGACACATTGGTCAGCCCACTCGTATTACGGGGGCTGGCTGTAAGTACGAACGGGAGAAAGAGAAACGGCCCAATGTGACAAAAATGATGGCCGATTCGGCTGCCACATCTCGTCCATATGGACGGT
>WHSM01000067.1 GCA_009380105.1 Micromonosporaceae bacterium | reverse complement strand
TCAAAGGCGACCTGTCCGGCATCGCCGCGCCGGGCCAGCCCAACGACAAGCTCACCGCTCGCGCGGCGGACATCGGGCAGGACTGGCAACCCGCCGGCTTCCCCGCCGAGTTCTACACGCTCGGCGGCCGCGGGAAAGGCGCCCCGGTCCGCGCCACGGTCACCTCGTTCGGCCCGACCCTGCTGGCAAAGGTGCTCGGCCTCAACGACGTGCAGGAGTCCTCGCTCGGCCTGGTGTTCCATTTCGCCGACGTCAACGGGCTGCCGCTGCTCGACCTCAAAGACCTCCGCTCGGTGATCCAGTACCTCGTCAGCGACGAAGGCTCCGCCGAGCTGGAGTCGCTGGGCGGCGTGACCAAGCAGACGGCCGGCGTGCTGCTGCGAGAGCTCACGACCTTCGCCAACACCGGCGCCGACGTGTTCTTCGGAGAGCCCGAGTTCGACACGGCGGACCTGCTGCGCGTCGGCGACGACGGACGGGGTGTGATCAGCGTCCTGGAGCTGCCGGAGGTGCAGTTGTCCCCCGCGCTGTTCTCCACGTTCCTGATCTGGCTGGTCGCCGACCTGTTCCAGGAGCTGCCCGAGGTCGGTGACGCCGACAAGCCGAAGCTGGTCTTCTTCATCGACGAGGCGCACCTGGTCTTCAAGGACGCGTCCAAGGCGTTCCTGGGCGAGATCGTCCAGACCGTGCGACTGATCCGATCCAAAGGAGTGGGGCTCTTTTTCGTCACCCAGACCCCGAAGGACGTGCCGGGTGACGTGCTCGCGCAGCTCGGCAACCGGGTGCAGCACGCGCTGCGCGCGTACACCCCGGACGACGCCAAGGCGCTGAAGGCCACCGTGTCGACGTTCCCCCACACCTCGTACGACCTCGAAGAGCTGCTCACCGCGCTCGGCATCGGCGAGGCCGTCGTGACGGTGATGAGCGACCGCGGCGTGCCCACTCCTGTGGCGTGGACCAAGCTCCAGGCGCCGGTCTCGCGGATGAGCCCGCTCGACGCGGCCGCGCTCGACGCCGCCGTTTCCGGCTCGCCGATGCGCGCCAAGTACGCCGAGGCGATCGACCGGGAGTCGGCGTACGAGAAGCTCGCCGCCAAGGTGGGAGCCAAAGCCGGGGGGCCGGAGGGCGCGCCCTCCGGAGGGCCCTCGAAGCCGGCCGCGAAGGCCAAGGGGGCGAAGGCCAAGGGGGCGAAGGCCAAGGCGCCGGCGCGGCGCGGCCGGAAGGAGGAGAAGTCGGTGGCGGAGAAGGTGCTGGGCAGCTCCGCGACGAGGAGCGTCCTGCGTTCGGCCGGCAGCGCGGCGGGCCGTGCCATCATGCGCAGCGTCTTCGGCACCGCCCGCCGCCGGTAGCGGATCGTCCTGAAGCCACCGACAACGAAGGGCCGGCAGCACCGCGCTGCCGGCCCTTCGTTCCGGTTTGGTTACGCCGTCACGTAGACCAGCGTGCTGCCCACCGGATCGCTGCCGTCGCCGTACGAGATCCGGCCCAGGTACCGCGTGCCGGCCGCAAGGCCGTTCCACGACACCGTGAGGGACGCCGCCGAGCCGGTCGTCACCGACTGGGACTCCGGGGTCACGGCGAGGTTGCCCGCCGCGGCCGACCCGACCGACCAGTCGAAGGCCATGGCCTCGTGCTCCGTCTCCCCAGGGGCCAGCGCCCACAGGTCGACGTACACGTCGTAACCGCCGGCCGCCGGGCTGTCGAGTGTCACGATCTCCTCGCTCGTCCCGCTGGCGCTGCTGCCGACCAACTGGTTGGTGCCGGCCTTGAACACGAACACGTCCAGGTCCGTGCCGGTCGTCACGTCCGCGTCGAACGTGGCGAACCGCGCGGTGGTCGTGCCCGCCGGAACCGTGACCGTGAACTTCGCGGTGTGGTCGCTCACGGTCGGGTTGTCGGTGTCGAAGCTCCCGCCGGTCGGGTTCTTCAACGTGGCGGTGTTGACGTTGCCCGCGACCAGGCCGGCCGGCGTCGCCGTCAGCGTCCCGGAGAATCCGGGGGTGACCGACAGCGTCTGCTCGCCCGACGCGCCGCTGGCGGAGATCTCCGCGGGCGCCGCGAGGGCGATCGGCCGGACCGCGATCTGGCTGCGCACCGTGTGGCTGCCGTCGTCCCAGGTCAGCGAGCCGAACGCGTACTTGTCCAGCGCCGCCGAGGTCCGGGTGAGCTTCACCTGGTACGTCGCGGACTCGCCCGCCTTGAGCTTCAGCACCTGAGGCGACACCTTGACCTCGACACCTGCCGGCGCCGCCGCCTTCGCGGCGTACGAGCTGGTGCGGTCGGTCACGTTGGTCACGGTGCGGGTCACCGTCTGCGTGCCGGCCAGGTCGCCGACAGCGATGTTCGGCTGGTTCAGGTCGCTCGGGTCCACCACGCCGTACGCCTCGCACGCCGGGTGGTTCGCCGGCAGCTCGCCGACGCCGCAGACGTACCCGAGCCACTCGACGAACCCGCTGTCGTAGACCAGCCCGGGGCCGGCCGCGGCGTTCGGGGCCACGTGCCCCGAGCCGTAGTCCAGCGGGCTGGCGGCGGTCCCGGTGTCGTTCCGCAACGGCTGACCCTTGTTGTCGCGCTGGGCGGCCGTCGTCATCAGCGCCGACTTGACCGCCATCGGCGACCACTTCGGGTGCTTGTGCCGCAGCAGCGCGGCGAGGCCGGCGATGTGCGGGCTGGACATCGAGGTGCCGGAGAGCAGATCGAAGTCGCGCCCATGGCTGCCAGGCGGCGCGACGGCGGCCAACACGTCCACACCCGGCGCCATGATGTCCGGCTTCAACAGGTCGCCGTCACCGGACAGCGCCGGACCCCGCGAGGAGAACGAGGCCACACCCGGCGCCGTGGCGTCCGGGTCCCGCTCGCCCTTGCTCAGGCTCGCGGTGGCGCCGGTGTCAGCGGCGTACGCCTTGACGGCCGCGCCGTCCGTCTCGTTCAGGTGCACGGTCGGCACGAAGTGCAGGTCGCCGTTGAGCGAGCTGGGCGAGGTGTTCACCAGCACCGTCCCGACGCCGCCGGCCTGCTTGACCGCCAGGCTCTTGTCCACCCGTGCGATCACGCCGCGGTCGCAGACCACGATCTTGCCGGCGGCCTTGGCCGAGTCCAGGGTGCCCGGGTAGCACAGGCGGACCTGGTCCGGGTCGGCGTCCGCCTTGCCTGCCGCGGAGGACAGCACCAGGTCGGAACTCGGCACTGCCGCGCCCGCGCCCGGCCCGGTGTAGGTCTGGCCGTTGCCCAGCGCCACGTCGGCGGTGAGCACCCGGTCGTGCGTGCCCGCGGCCACCGTGGTCACCCACGGCTGTTGTGCGCCACCGTGCTGGCGCCGGGGCCGCTGTTGCCGGCCGACGTGGCGACGAAGACACCGGCGTCAGCGGCGAACAGGAACTGCAGCTCGACCGGGGTCAGCACGCTGGTGCGGCTGCCGGAGATCGAGAAGTTGAGCACGTCCACGCCGTCTGCGGTGGCGTCCTCGATCGCCTTCATGCTGTCCGAACTCGGGCAGCCGCCCGCGTCGGAGCCCCAGCACACCTTGTACATCGCGACCCGCGCGTTCGGCGCCATGCCGCTCGCGTCGCCCAGCTCGGCGCCGTCCACGGTCACCTTCACGCCGTGGTTGCCGGCGGCGGTGCTGGAGGTGTGCGAGCCGTGCCCGTCGGCGTCCCGGGCGGAGAGGTACTCCGACGGGAACCGCTCCTTGATGGCCCCGGGCCCGCCGAAGCCCGCGGTGTAGTAGCGCGCGCCGACGATCTTGTCGGAGCACTTGTCCGCGCCGAACTCCTCGCCGGTCTGGCAGACGCCGTTCCAGCCCGCCGGAGGCTTTTTCACGCCCAGCGGCGCGAACGAGGGGTTCTCTGGCCAGATGCCGGTGTCCAGGACTCCGACCACGACGTCCTTCCCGGCGCCGTTCTTGCCGGGGCCGCCGAGCTGGTTCCAGAGTCCGCTTCGCTTGGTCAGGCCGAGGAACTCCGGCGTGCTCACCGTGTCCAGCTTGCGGATCTCGTCCTTGGACACGTTCACCACGCCAGGCGCGCGGGACAGGCGCACGGCGTCCGCGGAGCTCATCTCGGCGACGAAGCCGTTGAAGGTCAGTGACAGGTCGTACACCTTGCGCGCGTTGCCGGCCTGGGACAAGAGCTTGTCGTGCTTGTTCCGCAGGTACCTGCGGTACCTCACGACGTCAGGATCCTCCGGGTCGACCTTCCCGCCGGCTTCCGGCCGGGTCGACGCCATGCCGGAGACCCCGCCGTCGTACGAGGAAGCGGGCAGCTCGGAAAGTTGGACGATGTAGCGACCCGTGCTGGCGCCGCCTGGCTCCGCCGCTGCCGGCTGCGCGCTGACGGCGATGCCGGTCAGCAGGCCGACCACGCCCGCCGCGGCGATCAGCCGCCGCCGCAGCGGAGGCGATGTGGAGTGAGGGGACATATATTTCTCTCCGTAGTGAAAACCGGCCGTTGTGCGGCCCGGCGGGGTGGGACCCTCGACCTTGGTGCGGACGCCGCACGTTAGCGTCCGGAGGGCGCCTCGCACTAGAGCGCCGGCGCCCGAGTCGGTGACACAAATCAGACCAAGGTCGCATCCCGGTCAGTGATCGTCGGGGAAACCCTGCCTGGCCTCGAACTGTTGATCACTCATCGGCCGCTGAGCCGCGCCAAGCCTCGCCTGTCGGGCCGCAGAGCGCCCTGCGATTGATCGACAAGATCGGCTCAGCGGTAGCGGGGATCGTCCCAACCTTCCTGGTACGGCGGCTCGTCGTCGCGGCGACGGGATTCGCGCCGGTACGGCGGCTCCTGGCGGTAGGGAGGCTGGTCGGGGTGCGGCGGCTGACTCCGGTACGGCGGCTCGCCCTGGTACGGCGGCTGATCCGGGTATGGGGGCTCATCCGGGTACTCGGGCTCGTCCCGGTATCGGGGTTCGTCCCGGTATCGGGGTTCGTCCCGGTACGGCGGCGCCGGCCGGGCACCGTACACCGTGCCCTGGCTCCTGGGCGGCGTGCCCGGCGGCGGCGCCTCGGGGTGCGGCGGATAGCCCTGCTGCGGCGGATAGTCCTCATCGGGCACGCGGTCGTCGTATTGCGGAGGCTGGTCACCGTGACCGCGGTCGCGACCGCGCAGGAGCCGGCCGCCGAGCTTGCGGTCGACCATCTCCACCACGTCGCTGATTTCGCGCACCCGCATCGCCCACGCGGCGCCCAGGTAAGCCAGCACGAGCACCATGCCGCCCACGACCATCCGCACCAGATTCGGCAGCTTGGTGTTGCTGTCGCCGAGCCCGAGGTTGAGCAGGTACAGCGCTCCGAGACACGCCACTGCCCCGACCGCGCCGGCCAGCGCCAGCCGGACCAGTGTGCGGAACACCTCCCGCTGACCCATCGGCCCGAGCCGGCTGCGCAGCATCTTCGCGGAGATGAAGGCCCCGAGGGCGTACGAGCAGAGGTTGCCGAACATCAGACCGGCCGCGACGTACTTCGCGGGCAGCGTGTAGTAGAGCGCGATGTCCACCACGATCTTGGTCGCCACCACCGGGATGTTGATCAGCGCGGCGGTCCGGGTCTCGGTGAGCGCGTAGAACGCGAAGGTCTGCAACTGGCTGATCGCGAACGGCACCAACCCGAGGCCCGCCACCGCGACCACCAGCCCCGCCGCTTTCGCGTCATCGGCGGTGTACTTGCCCCACACGAACAGCGCTGAGGTGATCGGCGTGCCCAGCACCAGGTAGGCGACGGTGACCGGCATCAGCACCACTGACGTGAGCCGGGTGCCGAACGAGATATTGCGTGCCACCTCACGGTGCCGCTGGTTCGCCGCGGCCGCGCTCATCCGCGGCATCAGCGCGGTGATGATCGACACCGCCACGATCCCGTGCGCCATCATGAACAGCAGGAACGCCTGGTTGTAGATCAACGGCCCGGCGGCCCCGGCGCCGCCCGCGGCGTACGCCAGCTTCACGATGATCACGACGCCGACCTGGCTCACCGCGACGTAGCACGCCATCCAGCCAGCGACCCGGCCCAGCTCGGACAGGTGCAGCTCCCGGAAGTCGAACCGCCAGCGCCACCGGAAGCCCACCCGGCGCAGCGCCGGGACCAGCCCGCACGCCTGCACCAAGATGCCGAGCGTGGTGCCGACGCCGAGCACCATGATCTGGCCGGAGGTCATGGTCTCCGCGGTCGGCAGGCCAGGGGGCGAGATCAGGACGAAGACCACGAAGGCGCCGATCACCACGATGTTGTTGAGGATCGGCGTCCACATCGGAGCGGCGAAGTGCCCACGCGAATTGAGCACGGCTTGCAGGATGCCGGCGAGCCCGAAGAAGAACACCTCGGGCAGCAGCAGGTACGCCAGCGACGTCATCAGCTCGCGTTGCGCTGGGCCGTGATTGTCGCTCGACATCACCGCGGTCAGGAGCGGCGCCGAGACGACCGCGAGCACCGTTGCGGCGCCCAGCGCGATCACCGCCAGGGTCAACAGCCGCTGCATGAACGCCAGGCCCCGGTCCGGGTCGTTCTCCTTCGCCCGTACCAGCAGCGGCACCAGGACGCTGGTGAGGATGCCGCCAAGCAGCAGCTCATACACCATGCTGGGCACGGTGTTGGCGGTGGTGTACGTGTCGCCGACCACCACGCCGACGGTGGCGGCCAGCACTGCGGTGCGCAGGAAGCCGGTGAGTCGGCTGACGACGCTGCCCAGCGCCATGACCGCGCTGTTGCGGGCCACGCCTGCCGCCCCGGCCTCGCGCTCCGCCGGGGACTTGGCGGCCTCCTCGTCCTCCATCTTGGCGCGGCTGGCGGCGTACGAGGTGTAGATGGTGCCCGTGTACGCCGGGGTCGCCGACGGCGCGAAGTACGGCACCGCCGACATCAGCATCGTGGCGTCGGCGGCGTCGAACTTCAGTTTCGGCACCGGGGTCGGCGGGGCCTCTGGCGCGTTCCGCAGGCTCGGGATCAGCGTCGTGGCGTCGGGGTCCGGCGGCAGACGCCGCGTGGGCTCGTCGGGCGGATAAGCATCCGGTGGGTAACTGTCCTGTGGATAACCGTGCGGCGGATAGTCGTGGGGCGGCGGATAGTCCTGGGGCGGCGGGGCGTCGTAGTGGTGATCCGAGGTGGCGTAGCGCCGGGGCGGCGCCTCGTGCTCGCCGGGCGGCGGGTAGGACTGCCGCGTCGGCTCGTCGGAGTCCTCGTACGCCATCGGACCGAGATCGATCCAGGAGGTGGCGTCGGGGTCGCCCCCCGCGCCGTCGTCGCTGCTGCGTCGTCTGCCGTGATAGTCGGTCATGCGCTCTTGGCCAGCAGTTGGCGCACCTGTTCGATCAGCCGGCGTTCATCCGGGTACGCGAGGCGATCGGGAATCTCGGACAGCGGCACCCACGCGACCTCCACCACCTCCACGTCCCGATCCGACAACTCGCCCGCCACCCAGCGCAGCAGAAAGTGGTGCACGGTCTTGTGAATTTTGCGGTCGCCGAGGACGAACCAGTAGTCGACCTCGCCGAGCCGGTCGATCACCTCGGCGGTCACGCCGGTCTCCTCGTACACCTCGCGCGCCGCGGTCTGCTCCAGCGTCTCGCCTTCCTCGACGTGGCCTTTCGGCAGCGACCACACCAGTCGCCCTCGCCGGTCGTGCTTCGCGATCAGCACGCCCGCGAGTTGCCCCTCTCGATCATGCACGACCAGACCGCCGGCCGAGACCTCTTCGACCCGCCGCAGCGGCCCCGCGGGCCGGCTGGCGCGACGGCCTGGTGTGCGCCCGCGGGCCTCACCGCCGGAGGCGGCCTCGTCGCGACGAGTCATGCTTTGACCCTAACCCGCGGGGCCAGTAGATCTTGAGGCACTGGCGTCGACATTCAGCGGTGGGACGTCCAGGCCGCGGGAGGAGCTGTCGGGTGGTGTCACGCGGCGGGCTACGCTGCGCTGCGATGTCCGAGCGTGAGGAAGCGGCGGTACGCCGTACCGAGGAATCCGGGGCGCCACCGCAGTCCAAGCTGTCGGCGGCCCAACGGCGCGGCGTGTCCGAGCTGCTGAAGGTGTCCCCGGTCGCCGACGAGCTGGGCCAGCTGTTCAAGTCCCATGGGCATGAGCTGCACCTGGTCGGCGGGTCGGTCCGCGACGCCTTGCTGGGCCGGCTCGGCCAGGATCTCGACTTCGCCACCAGCGCCCGGCCGGAGCGGACGCAGGAGCTGCTCAAGGAGTGGGCGGACGCGATCTGGACCACCGGGGCGGATTTCGGCACCATCGGCGCCGCCAAGCACAAGCTGCGGGTGGAGATCACGACATTCCGGGCGGAGGCGTACGACCGGGTCAGCCGCAACCCCATAGTCCGGTACGGCACCAGCCTCGTCGACGACCTCCAGCGCCGCGATTTCACCGTCAACGCGATGGCGGTGACGGTGCCGGAGCACAGGTTCGTGGACCCCTTCGGAGGGCTGACGGATCTGGCGGCCAAGGCGATGCGCACTCCGGGCGCGCCGGAGGACTCGTTCGCCGACGACCCGTTGCGGATGCTGCGCGCGGCCCGGTTCGCGGCGCAACTGGGCTTTCAGGTAGTCCCCGAGGTGGTCGCCGCGATGACCGCGATGGCGGCGGACCTGGCTCGCATCACCCCGGAGCGGATCCGCGACGAGCTGGCGAAGCTGGTGACGGGCGCGGACCCGGTGGCGGGCCTGCGGCTGCTGGTGGACACGGGGCTGGCCGAGCAGTTCCTGCCGGAGCTGCCCGGGATGCGCATGGCGATCGACGAGCATCACCAGCACAAGGACGTGTACGAGCACACCCTCACCGTGGTGCGCAACGCGATCCGGCTCGAGACCGACGGGCCGGATCTCGTGCTGCGGATGGCGGCGCTGATGCACGATGTCGGCAAGCCGGCGACGAAGCGCGCCGAGCCGGGCGGCCGGGTGAGCTTCCATCACCACGAGGTGGTGGGCGCCCGGATGACCAAGGCCCGGATGAAGGCGCTGCGGTTCCCGAAGGACGTGGTCGAGCAGGTGGCCGCGCTGGTCTTCCTGCATCTGCGGTTCCACGGGTACGGGCGCGGCGAGTGGACCGACTCGGCGGTGCGCCGGTACGTCACCGACGCCGGCGACCTGCTGCCGCGCCTGCACAAGCTGGTTCGCTCCGACTGCACCACGCGCAACTGGCGCAAGGCAGGCCAGCTCGCCGCCGACTACGACGCCCTGGAGGAGCGGATCGCGCGGATCCAGGCCGAGGAGGATCTGGAGCGGGTACGCCCAGATCTGGACGGCAACGCGATCATGGAGCTGCTCGGGATTGCGCCTGGGCCGCTGGTCGGCGAGGCGTGGCGGCACCTGAAGGAGCTGCGCCTGGACCGGGGCCCGCTGAGCCGGGAAGAGGCCGAGGCCGAGCTGCGCCGCTGGGCCGCCGACCAGGACATCCCGTTCCCGAGCTGATCGGCCGATCACGGCCGCGTTGGCGCGCCGATCTTGTCGGTGCGCCCCGCCAGCGCGATGTCGTGATCGGCCCGCCGAACCCACCGCGCGGTGGCCCAGCGGAACCAGAGCACCAGGATCACGTACCCGAGCGAAACGCCGATGAGGACCGCGGGCGCGTGTCCGCTCTCCGGCAGCAGCAGCGCCCCCGCGAACAGGCCGCCCACGAAGCAGAGGTTGAACGCCGTGTCGTTGACGCTGAACACCCAACCCCGGTGGTCGTCGGAGCACTCCTGCTGGATCGCGGTGTCCACGACGATCTTCGTGCCCTGCGACGCGATGTTGATCACGAACACAGCGATGACGAGCGGCGCGTGCCGGTACGGCAGACCACCGGCCAGCACGACCACGGCGACCGCCGAGAGCAGCACCGTGATCCACATCCGCCCGCCGAGCCGCCGGGTCGCCATCGGCGTGATGACAGCGGCGAGCAGGGAGCCGGCGGCGCCCGCGACCACGATCTGGGTCAGGCCGCCGATGGAGGAAGCGAAGTCGTCGCCGGTGGTGAAGTAGTTGCGGTAGAGCAGCAGCGTGCCGATCGCCAGCACGCCGTAGAGACCGCGGTGCGCCGTCTGCGCCAGCAGCGGGTACGCCGCGCCGCCGCGGTGCGCCAGATGCTTCGCCCCGGAGACCATGCCGCGGGCCACGTCGGCGATTTCCCCGACGACGCCCCGGTGGGGTGGCGGCTCGTCCGGGCCGAGCTCGTCCCGATCGAACGACACCCGCGCGATGATCGCGGCGGCGACGTACCCGAGCACCGCGAAGAGCGCGATCACACCGTAACTGTGGTTGCCTGCCGTGACCTGCGACTGCGCCAACGCCGCCGCGCCCAGGCCCAGGGAGAAACAGACGGTGCCGAACGTGGTGGACACCGCGTTGCCGGTGACCAGTCGCCGCTCCTCGATCACGTGGGGCAGCGAAGCCGAGAGCCCGGCCAGCACGAACCGGTTCACCGCGATCACGATCAGCGCGAACAACGCGAAGAGCAGATGGTCGTCACCGAGCCAGATCAGCGCCGCGGTCGGCGCCACGACCACTGCGCGCAGCAGGTTCGCCTTGAACAGGATGTTGCGGCGGCTCCAGCGGTCCAGCAGCACGCCGACGTACGGGCTGATGAGCGAGTAGGGAAGCACCAGCACCGCGAATCCGACCGCGATCTCGATCGCGTCGGCGTGCTGGTTCGGGTTGAACAGAATGCTGCCGGCCAGACCGGCCTGGAAGAAGCCGTCGGCGCCCTGGCTGGCCAGTCGAGTCCACAACAGCCGGCGGAATCCGCGACTGCGTAGGCATGCGCGGAGGTCGCCGTTGCGGATCACCTCGCAAGCCTACGGGGAGCACATCCGTCGTGACTCCCCCCGGTTTCCGGGGCTGGCTCAGGCGGGCGGCGGCGCGGCCGGCTCGGGCGGGGCCGGCGGCGCGGGCGGGAGATCGGTGACGTCAGCCGCAGCAGCCGCCTCCGCAGCAGCCGCCTCCGGCCGACGCTTCAGCGGCCGTCGCGCCGGCGGCTGCGACTCCGGCGCCAGAGGATCCGGTCAACGCCACCGTGGTGAGCAGCTTGACGGTGTCGTCGTGGCCCTGGGGGCAGACGGCAGGCTCGCGGGCATCGGTCATCGACCGGCGCAGCTCGAAGGTGTCGGAGCAGGAGCGGCAGCGGTAGGCATACGTCGGCATGCCGCCATTATGGCGCGGCGTGCCGTGCGGTCGTCAGGTCGCGGGCTTGACGACCGATGATCAAGAAGCCAGGCTCTTCCGCATCCTGTCGGGCCTGGAGGTAAAGATGCGCTCTGGCACGTTGCACGTCCTGTTCGGGTTTTTCGCGGCCCTGTTCGTGGCGTCGCAGCTCAACATCATCGCCGAACTCGGTCCGATCGGTGCTGACCTGATCCGGTTGCAGAGCACGCTCTCGGCCGAGACCTTCCGCAACACCCTCGACGGGTTCACGGCCGGGGAGTTGGCTCGCTACCGCGGTCACTTCGCCTGGGATTCGGTGCACCCGCTGATCTACGGCGGGTTGCTGTTGCTCTGGACGTACGTGGTGCACCGGCGGCGGCCGTTCTCGACCCGGGTGATGCGCACGCTGGTCGGGCTGGCGATCGCGGCTCCGGCGTTGGACTACGTGGAGAATGGATTCCACCTGTTCCTGGAGACGCACCGGGAGGCGATCAACGCCGCCACGGTGGCGGTCTCCGGGACAGCGACGATCCTGAAGTCGCTGCTGCTGGCGGTCCTGGTGGTGGCGCTGTTGCTCGCGACAGTCCGGGCACTGCTCACCAGGCCGCGGCCCGCCCTGAACCACCTGGCGCCGATGCCGTACCGGCCGGCGGCGGCGCCGACGCCGGCCGACGAGCCGGTCGAGGACGACGACCTGGACAACGACCGCGACCGCTGACCACCCGCCCGCCTTCCCGCACCTGACTGAGCAAACGGTGTCGCAAACTATGCCGAACCGGACGCCAGAGCCACCATTCGCCCAACCAGGTGGCAGCCGGACGCGAAGCGGCCCCTTCCCGCATCTGGGGAAGGGGCCGCTCGCTGTGAGGGGGTGTTACTTGGTGCCGGGTTCGATGGCCGGGGTGGCGTCGACCGGTTCGCTCTGGTTGCCGTTGCCGACCCCGACGGGTTCGCTCTGGTTGCCGTTGCCCACGCCGACGGGTTCGTTGTCGATGCTGCCCGGTTCGCTGTGGTTGCCGTTGCCGACTCCGGCGATCCGGGCGATCAGCGCGCCGAGGTCCACGCCGGTCAGGTCGCTGCCGAGCTGCAGCCCCTGCGCCACGTTGCCCGCCACGGACTTGGTCAGCGAGCTGGCGCCGTCGGTGGAGATCACCGTGATCTTGTCGATCTCCGACATCGGGCGGCTGGCGGCCTCGACCACCTGCGGCAGCACGTTCACCAGCAGGTCGAGCACGGCGGCCTCGCCGTACTTGGCGAAGGCGCCGGCCTTGAGCAGCTGCGCCTCGGCCTCGGCCGTACCCCGAGCCAGGGTGGCGGACGCTTCTGCGGCGCCTTCGCGCTCCACCGCCTCGGCCAGCGCGGCGCGACGGGCGCGCTCGCCCTCACCGGTGAGGCGGTCCTCCTCGGCCTGGGCCTGGGCGGCGGCGATGGTGGCCTGCCGGCGAGCGTCGGCGTCGAAGATCTCGGAGTTCTTGCGGGCCTCGGCCTCGGTCTCGATCCGGTACCGTTCGGCGTCGGCCGGCTTGCGGACCTCGGTGTCGAGCTGGCGCTCCTTGAGCTCGGCGTTGCGCTCGGCCACCTTCTGCTGCTCGGCCAGAATCGCCTGGTCCCGCTCTGCCTTGGAGAGTGGGCCCGCCGCCTCGGACTTCGCGTTGGCGGCGTCGATCTCGGCCTGGATGCCGGCCTGCTTGAGGGACAGGTTCCGCTCGGACTCAGCGATCTTCTCCTCGGCCAGCAGCCGCTCCTGCTCGGAGGCCTGCCGGGCGCGGGCCTCGGCGATCGTGGCCTCCTTGTTCACCCGAGCGGCCTCGGGGCGGCCCAGGTCGGCGAGATAGTTGCCTTCGGCCAGGATGTCCTGCAGCTGGAAGGTGTCCAGCACCAGGCCCTGGTTGGTGAGCGAGTGCTCGGCCTCCTCGGACACGGCCGAGGCGAACGCGGCGCGGTCGCGGATCACCTCCTCCACGGTGAGCCGGCCGACGATGGCGCGCAGCGCGCCAGCGAGCACCTCCTCGGTGAAGGAGTCGATGTCGTTCTGCTGGTGCAGGAACCGCTGCGCGGCGGCGCGGATCGAGTCTTCGGTGCCGCCGACCTTGACGATCGCGACGCCGTGCAGGTCCGCCCGGATGCCCTGCTTGCTGACCGCGGCGGCGATCTTCACGGCGATCCGCCGGCTGGACAGGTCGAGCCGGTGCAGCTTCTGCACCACCGGCAGCACGAACACCGACGCGCCCATCACGACCTTCTGGCCGGACAGGTCGGTCAACTTGCGGCCGTCCACGCCTGTGGTGGAGCGGCCCTTGCGCCCGGTCACGATGAAGGCCTCGTTGGGGCCCGCCACCTTGATCCGGGACAGCAGGAACAGAATGAGCAGCACCACGAATGACACTGCCCCGACGATGGCTATCGCCAGTCCCGTCATGTTTTGTCCTTGGGGTGGTAGTTGGGTTTGGTGTGGTTGAGGGGTTGTCGGCCGGGCCGCAGGCCCTATTTGTCGATCTCGGCAGGGCCGGAGCCGCCGAGGAGTGAGCTGACCTCGTCGACCCGCACGCTGGTCTCGCTGAGCGTGGTGAGCACGAAGATCTCGGCGCCCATGGCCAGCGGTTTGTCCGCGCGGGCGTTCAGCTTGATCTGCTGCCCCGTGACTAGCACGCGCACCTCGCCGTACCCGTCCGCCGGGATCGGTGTGACCACCGTGCCGGTGGCGCCGACCAGGTGGTCGCGGGTCGGTGTCGGGTCGGTGCGCATGTTCATCGCGGCTCGGGTGAGCCGGATCGCGAGCAGCGCCGCGGGGATGGCCGCCGCCGTGCCGACGAGCACCGCCACCAGCAGCGCGAAGCCACCCGAGCCGGGCACGAGCGAGTACGCGATGGCCGCGCCGAAACCGAACGCGCTGAGGAACGACGCCAGGGCCGCGGTCGAGAACGGGCCGTCCGCCTCGAAGGGCCCGAATTCCAGCAGCTCGCCGACCAGCATGGACAGGACGAACACCGCCAGCCCGATGCCGCCGATGACGAGAAACGCGGTCGTCACACTGCTCGCCTCCCCCCGCCTCGGAGACGGCCTCGGAGAAGGTCGCCCGATGCCTGACAATAGACCGCCCGGGCCACTCGCCTGGCGTCAGACATCCACCGGGCAGGACAAGCACGAGACCCGAACCAGCCTCACTTTATAGCCCGGTCAGAGCCGTATGATCTGCCGATGGACGCTGACGTGATCGTGGTGGGCGCCGGCCTCGCCGGCCTGGTCGCCGCCACGGAGCTGGCCGACGCCGGACGCACCGTGATCCTGCTGGACCAGGAGCCCGAAGCCGCCCTGGGCGGCCAGGCGTTCTGGTCCTTTGGCGGCCTGTTCTTCGTGGACTCCCCCGAGCAGCGCCGCATGCGGATCAAGGACTCGTACGACCTGGCGCTGCAGGACTGGATGGGCGCCGCCGCCTTCGACCGCGACGAGGACCACTGGCCCCGGCAGTGGGCGGAGGCGTACGTCGACTTCGCCGCCCACGAGAAGCGGTCCTGGCTGCACGCCATGGGAGTGCGGTTCTTCCCGGTCGTCGGCTGGGCTGAGCGCGGCGGGTACGGCGCGATCGGCCACGGCAACTCGGTGCCGCGGTTTCACATCACCTGGGGCACCGGGCCGGGTCTGCTGGCGCCGTTCCTCAGACGGCTGAAGGCGGCCCAGGAGCAGGGTCAGATCAGTGTCAGGCATCGGTGCCGGGTCGACGAGCTGACTGCGACGGGCGGCGCCGTGGACGGCGTACGCGGAAAAATCCTGGCGCCCAGCGACGCCAAGCGGGGCGAACGCAGCTCCCGCGAGGAAGTCGGCGACTTCGCTCTGAAAGCCCAGGCCGTGATCGTCACCTCCGGCGGCATCGGAGGCAACCACGACCTGGTCCGGCGGAACTGGCCGGAGCGCATGGGCACGCCGCCGAAGCACATGCTCTCCGGGGTGCCGCATCACGTGGACGGCCGCATGCTGGAGATCGCCGAGCGGGCCGGTGGGAACCTC
>WHSM01000355.1 GCA_009380105.1 Micromonosporaceae bacterium | reverse complement strand
GGAGTGCACCGGCACCGGAAACGGCTCCGCCGGCGGCAACCCGGGGCCGAACTTGCCGTCCACCAGCAGCGCCCACACGTTGCCGAACGACACGTGGCCGATCAGATCTTCGATGTTCACGCCCCGGTAGCGCAGCGCTCCGCCCGCTTTGTCAGGCTCGGCGATCTCGGTCTCGAAAGCGATGACGCCCTCAAGGCCCGGTTTGAAGTCGGACATCTTGGTACTCCCAGGTCGTGTCAACTCTGACGGCCCGGCCGGTGCGACCCTGCCAGTCGGATCGGCGCCTTCCGGTGTGCCGGGATATCCGGCCGCGCGAGCTATGTGGCGCTTGCGGTAAAGCCTTAGCGCTGCCTTGCGGTAAAGCCTTAGCGCTGCCTCAGTGGAGCTTTTGGCCCATCTTGCCTGGCCGGTACCGTCCGCGCGAGACATGGAGAGAGTTGCGTGTCACACGATATTCACCCCTTCGCCGCGGAGGTCGGCAGGCGAGGATGGACAGCGTGAACTCCAGCACACCAGAAGCCGGCCTCGCCCGGATGCGCCAGGAGTACACCCTGCCAGGGCTCATGGAGGCTGATCTCGCCGCTGACTGGGCCACGCAGTTCGCCGCCTGGCTCGCCGACGCGGTGGCCGCCGGACTCGCCGAGCCGAACGCGATGGTCTTCGCCACGGCTGACGCGGCCGGCCGGCCCAGCGCGCGGACAGTGCTGCTCAAGGCGTACGACCAGAAGGGTTTTGTGCTCTTCACCAACTACCGGTCCCGCAAGGCGGCCGAGGCTTTCGTCAACCCGTACGGCAGCCTGGTCTTCTTCTGGCGCCCGATGCACCGCCAGGTGGTGGTGTGCGGCTCGGTGGAGCGGGTGACGCGGGCCGAGACCGAGGAGTACTTCGGGCGCCGGCCGCGCGGCGCGCAGATCGGGGCGTGGGCCAGCCCGCAGTCGGCGGTGGTCGCCTCGCGGGAAGAGCTGGAAACCCGATGGCGGGAGTACGCCGCGCGCTGGCCCGACGACACGCCGCCGCCGCCCGAGCACTGGGGCGGGCTGCGGGTGGTCCCGGAGACCGTGGAGTTCTGGCAGGGCCGCGAGAGCCGGATGCACGACCGGCTGCGGTACCGGCGCGCTGATGCCGGATGGGTCGTGGAACGCCTCGCGCCGTGAGGTGGCTACGGGGGATCGCTGTTGACGTCACGCCGCTGCGGCACGCGGCCTTCCGGCGGCTGTGGATCGGCCACGGGGTCTCGTTCATCGGCTACCAGCTCACCGCCGTGGCGATTCCGGTGCAGATGTACCAGATCACCCGGTCGTCGTTCTGGGTCGGTTTGCTCGGGATCGCGGCGCTGGTCCCGCTGCTGGTGTTCGCGCTGTGGGGCGGCGCCATCGCCGACGCCATGGACCGTCGGGTGCTGCTGCTGGTCAGCTCGCTCGTGGTGTGGGCGGCCACGCTCGCGTTGATGGTTCAGGCTTTTGTGGGCGTACGCAGCCCCGGGTTGCTCCTCGGCCTGATCGCCGTGCAGTCGGTGGGGTTCGCGGTCGGCGCGCCCACCCGGTCGGCGATCGTGCCTCGGCTCGTCCCGGCCGGGCTGGTGCCGGCCGCGAACACGTTGAACTTCACGATGGCAAGCCTCAGCTCCGTCCTCGGGCCGCTGCTGGCCGGCGTGGTGATCGCACGCTGGGGCTTCGCGGCGGCGTACGCCGTGGACGCGGTGCTGTTCACGGTGGCGCTGTGGGCGGCGTTCGGGCTGCCCGCGCTGCGTCCGCTGGTCTCCGGCGCCGGCGCGGCCGGGCGCGGGTTGCGGGCCGTGGTCGACGGGCTGCGGTTCATCGCGTCCGCCCCGGTGCTGTGGCTGTCGTTCGTGGTCGACATCGTGGCGATGGCGCTGGCGATGCCGCGGGCGCTGTTCCCCGAGGTGGCCGCGACGCGCTTCGGGGACGAGGCGCTCGCCGGGTGGCTGTTCGCGGCGATCGCGCTCGGCTCGGTCGTCGGTGGGGTCTGCTCGGGCTGGGTCGGCCGGGTGCGCCGCCAAGGGCTGGCGCTGGTGCTCGCGGTCGTCTTCTGGGGACTCGCGGTGGCCGCGGCCTGGTTCGCGCCGTCGCTGTGGCTGATGGTGGTGCTGCTGGCGGTGGCCGGGTTCGCCGACCTGGTGAGCGCGGTGTACCGGCAGACAATTGTGCAGTTGTACGCACCGGACGAGCTGCGCGGCCGGCTGCAGGGAGTGTTCACGGCCGTGGTCGCGGGCGGGCCCCGGCTCGGCGACCTGCGGGCCGGGACGATGGCGGTCGCGGTCGGCCCGGGCATCGCCTGGGCCGGCGGCGGCATCGCATGCGCGGTGGTGGCGGTCGCGCTGGCGCTGGCCTTCCCAGCCCTGTCCCGCTACCGCCCGAAAACGGCCTGACCAGCGCGCGGCCGCAGCCCGGATCAGCCGCCCACGATCAGCGTGATCCCGCCGATCGTGTACGCCACCATGACAGCGAGCAGCCCGTACTGGCCCCGGTTGCGGTGCTCCCCAGGAAAGACCGCCACGGCCCGGTCGTGGGCGGAGACCACCCCGAGCACGTGCCCGGTGATGATCGCCCCGACCTGCACCCACGCGATCGCCTGCGGGCTGACCACGGTGTAGTCGATGCGTGCTCCCGCGGTCCCGAGCAGATCCCACCCGAGCCCGAACGGGTCGGTCGCGAGCAGCCACCCCATCTGGCCCTGGAACACCGCGAACGAGAAGTAGTGCGCGACCGTGTAGCCCAGCACGATCGGCAGCAGCGAATGCGCGAACCGCCCCTCGATCCCGGCCAGGTCCGGGGCGTACGTCTGCGACGAGCGGGTCGCCGCCGTGTAGCTGACCAGCACGAACCCGATCGCTGCCAGCAGGCCGGCCGTGCCCAGCAGCAGGTACGCGGTCCGGGAGCCGGTCCCGTACGAGGCGACCATGTCCTTCCACCACAGGGTGCGGGTCAGGCCGTCGAAGCCGGTGGACCCGAGCAGCACCGCGATCACCGCGACCAGCCCCGGCGCCGGCGTGAGCGAGGCGAGCGAGTTCAACGGGTTGCGCACTGCCAGGCGGCCGTCGTCGCGCCGCCCCAGCGGCGACAGGTGACCCAGCAGCGTCGAGTACGCCTCGAACCCGTCACCCCGGTCGAACCACCGCTCCCCGTACATCGCGCCGGCCGCGAGGTGGGCGACCGCGTACCCGGTGATGAACACCGCCACCACCCGGGGCACGCCGGCGTTGTCGTTGACCAGCTCCAGCCACAGGAACGCCAGCAGGCTCATCACGGCCGGCCAGTACCCGATGGTGTCCGGCAGCTCGTGCCGGCCCAGTCCCACCCGGCTCATCAGCGCCGTGAGCGTGCGCAGGGGGTTCAGCAGCCGCCACACCGGGCCGAGCAGCGCGGACAGCGGCGCCAGCATGACCCAGAACCACACGTACATCCAGGTCGGCGCGGGGTTCTCGGCAGGGTCGTTCGGGCCGAGCCAGGCGGCTGCCAGCGCGAGCCCGAACAGCGCCAGGCCCAGCGCCCGCAGCGCCGCACGGGTTGTGCTGGCGTCGCATGCCCACGCCAGCCAGCCCGGCAGCGGCCGGCCCGCCGCCGACCCGGTCAGCTTCGGCTCGCTCCACAGCGCGGTCAGCGCGAGAAAGGAGATCAGGACGGCGAGGGCGCCGCCGTACACGGCGATCCAGAGTGGCACCGGCAGGTCAGCGCGACCGCCGATGCCGTGGGCCAGGATCAGCGGCTCCGTCATCGAACCTGCAGCTCGCACAGCAGCAGGCCGGAGTGCAGTTCGAGCTCGAAGACACCGGGAATGTCGGCCGTGAACGTCAGGCGCGCCGGCGTGCCGGGCCGGACCCGGATCTCTTTGTCGTACCCGTGCAGATGCACCTCGTCGGCGACGTCAGTCACGATCTCGATCACCACCCGGCTGCCCAGCTTCACGTCGTGCCTGCCTTTGCCGGAGACGACCTTGCCACCCTTGACCGCCACACGCACGGTCGGCTCGGCGGCGGTCGGGGACGGGGTAGGGGAAACCGTCGCGGCCGTCGTCGGGGCGGCGGACGGCAAGGGTCCGTCTGTGGCGGCCGGTTCTGGCTCGCCGCCACAGCCGGCCAGCCCGGCTCCGATCACGATCGCCGCCGTCATCGCCGCCGTTGTCACCGCTGCCTTCCGGCGCATGCTTCGCTCCTCGCGTCGTTGGTCCGGATTTCCGCGATCTTGGACAGGTGTGGTCGCTCCAGCGACCATAACTGTCCAAGATCACGGCAGAACGGTGGGTTGGGTGCGTCCTGGGGTAGTCGGGGCCGGGGCGGCTCTGGTTCCCGGCCTCGCCGAAGAGTTGGTGTCGGGCCGGCGTCGGGGCAGGCGTGGGCCGGTTGGGGTAGGCGTGGGTCGGCGTGCCGCAGGCGTCGGGTCCGCTCATCCGGCAGGATGGGGCAGTGGAGTGCCAGGACGTGATCCGCCGACGCCGGATGGTGCGCAACTACGTCTCGGACCGGCCGGTGCCGCCGGAGGTCGTCGACCGGATTCTCGACAACGCGGTCCGGGCGCCGTCGGCCGGCTTCTCCCAG
>WHSM01000110.1 GCA_009380105.1 Micromonosporaceae bacterium | reverse complement strand
TGGTGAGTCCCGAGCGACCGTGCACGTTCCGGAACGTACCCACATATTGACAGCGAGCTATGACATTCGTCTACAGATTCCCCACCTTATTCAACGATTTCCTTCATAACCGATTTCAGCACCAGCCGCTGACGGGCCCGCCCACGCCGGTGTAGACGTACGCGTCAGTGACCCATGTCCCGTCGGACAACCGGTTCCACAGCGACGTCGTTCCCCAGCGGCCGGTGTGCGTGGTGCCGTTGGCCGAGCAGGAGATCGTCACCGTGGCGCCGTCGCTGACGGAGCCGGCGACCGGATAGCCGGTGCCCGGGCCGGAGCGCTTGTTCAACGTGCCGCCACCGTTCACGTCAACGATGCCCTGGGTGAAGCCGAGCGGGCCGTAGTTGTAGAGCGATCCGCCGACGTTGACCCGGCGGCTGCCGTGCAGCGCGTAGCCCTGGTACTGCGCGCCGCCGTTCATCGGCGCCCACTTGCCGATGATGTGGCGGGCGATCCCGACATAGTTCCCGTTCTGGATCAGCGAGAAGTGCACGTGCCGGGAGCGCGCCGAGCCGCCGCATCCGACCTCGGTGCCGGTGTAGCCGAGAAACGCGCCCGCGCTGACCGACTGGCCGTCGAACCACCTGTGGTCCCAGAGGTGGTAGTGGCGGGTGGTGTAGCCGCGGTCGTGGTAGACGAGGATGCGGCCGGTGCAGGTCGTGTACGCCACGCCGGCCCGCGCGGCCAGGACCCGCTGGTCTCCGCCGGCCAGGTCGAGGGAGCTCCAGGGGCCGCTGCCGGCGTCCCAGGCATGTGGGCCGCCGAGCAGCGTCCACGACTGCCCGATCGCCCACGGCAGGCGCATCCCGGTGCGGTAGTCGCCGTTCGCCGCCGCGCCGACCTGGCCGCTGCCGTCGGCGCCCCCGCTCGCCCGGCCGCCGTGGGATGCGAAGATCTTCCGCTCCGTCGCGGAGATCAGGGGCGCCCGGGCGGAGTGCTCGGCGAAGGCCGGCTCACCGTCGAAAGCGACCCGCCAGGCGCCGCCGCGATGTTCGGCGAGGAAGAGCCAGTCCCGCGGCTCCGCGCCTTCGACCGCCGGGGCTCTCAACACGGCCGTGCCGAACGCCCATTGGCCGCGGGAGCGCGTGACATCCACCTTGGTGTCCCGCGCGTCGGCGTCGGCGTACGCGGAGAGTGGTTTCGCCCGGTCGAGCAGCTTGCCGGTGACGACAGCGGTGAGCGACGGCTCGGCCTGCGCCGGCGCGACAGTTGGGGCCGCCTGGGCCGGGCCGGGAAGGATCGTCAGCAGGCCAGCGGCAAGCGCGGCGGCGAGGCGTGCGGAAACGGGGACGCGCATGACTCGGCTCTCCCCTCATGGGAGTCGGACCATCATGGACAGACCGGCCAGGAACGCGTTCGGCGAACGTACACATACTGACAGCGAGCTATGTCGCTTGTCTACGCCTATCGCGTGACATCCGACAGTTTCCTTCAGCAAGTCGCGAGCTTGGACAGATTTGGTCGTTGGGACGGCCAGAACTGTCCAAGATCGCGGGAAAGGATGTGCGGCCGGGCGCTCAGCACCAGCCCTTTACCGGATCCGCCGTGCCCGTCCAGACGTATGCGCCGCTGACCCACGCGCCGTCGGAGAGCTTGTGCCACACCTTGCTGGCGCCGTCCCGGCCGACGTGCTCGGTGCCGTTCGCCGAGCACTCGATCGCGACCGTGGCCCCGTCGGCCAACTCGCCGAGGATGTCGTGGTCCGTGCCCGGGCCGGAGCGACGGCGCAGCGTGCCGCCGCCGTCGGTGTCGACGACCCCCTGGTTGGACGCGAGCGCGCCGTAGTTGGTCACCCGGCCGCCCACGTTCGCGCGGGAGCTGCCGTGCAGGGCGTACCCGTCGTAGGGTTTGCCGCCCTCGCGGATCACCCACTTGCCGAAGCCGTACCCGTTGATCGGTTGATACTCGCCGTGCTGCCGCAGCGAGAAGTGCACGTGCCGGCCGGTGGCGCCGCCGCCGCAAGTGACGTCGGTGCCGGCGTCGCCCAGGAACTTCCCGGCGGGCACTGCCGTGCCGTCGACCGAGATCTGGTTCCAGAGGTGGTAATAGTCGGTCGAGTAGCCGCGGTCGTGCACCACCCGGATCCAGCCCTTGCACATCGTGTACGCCTTGCCGGCGCGCGCCGCGCGCACCTTCAGGTCGCCACCGGCCAGGTCGATGGAGCTGAGCACCGAGTTGCCCATCCGGTGCGGCCCGCCGGTGTACGACCAGGTCTGCCCCACCGCGAACGGCAGCCGCATCCCGGTGCGCTTGTCGCCAGCGGACTCAGCCCGCTCCGCCGTGAGGAGCTCACGCTCACCGGGGGTCATCATCGGGGCGTCCGCGGCGAGGTCCGCGAACCGCGCCTCGTCCTCGAACGCGACGCGCCAGCGCGGCTCGCCGCCGTCGCGCGCCTCGCGGTCCCGGTGGGCGATGAAGAGCCATCCGTACGGGTACGCCCCGGACGTCCGCCGGGCCTTCATCACCGCCGCTCCGAAGGCCCACTCCGCGCCGCTCCGACGCGTGACGGTGATCTTGGCGTCGTCTCGGCTGGCCTGCTCGCCACGTTGCTCGGCGTGCGCCACGAGTCGCGCGGCGGCCTGCTCTCGCAGGCTGGGCGCCTCCCGGGCTGGCGCCGAGCCCGCCGCCATCGGTTGCGCCAGCGCCGCCAGCGCCAGCACGGACAGGCCGGCCAGGCGAATCCTCGCCTGCGACGATCCCGCCCCGGTCAGCCATGTGCGCCGCAACCGCTCCACCCGATACACGTCGCGCCTCCTTCGCTGCTCGGCGACAGCCTAAGCACGCAAATGGGACAAGTCGGGGACCTCGCGTCGAAGATCAAGACGTGTCGCGACCGAGCGACAGGGGGCCGTTCAACCCACGAACGTCAGATCGGCGACCTTCCAGACGTCCCGAACCAGCGCCATCTGCACCTCCACCCGGTAGTGCACGGTGCGGACCTTGGGTGAGCTGGTGTTCTTGACCCGCGCGTCCGTCGCGACCAGCACGGTCGCGGTCTCGGGGCCCGCCGCTCCGGTCAGCGCGGCGGCGATGACCTTCGGGGTGCAGACCACGGCGGATCAGCGCTCATGCAGAAGCACCAGCTCTCGGTGATGTGGACCGGACACGGAGACTACCGGCGGGCGCTCGTGCGCGGGGACCCGGCCGCCGGCCGCCCGGACAGGCGAACCTCCCCAGCCCGTAGTGCGGACTGGGGAGGTTCGGGCAGGTCAGCACCAGCCGTTGGCCGGTCCGTTCAAGCCGGTGTACATGAAGGCGTCACTGACCCACGTGCCGTCCGACAGCCGGTTCCAGAGGGAGGTGGCCCCCCAGCGGCCGGAGTGCGTGGTGCCGTTACGTGAACAGGAGATCGTCACCGTGACGCCGTCGCCCACCGAACCCACCACCGGGTAGTTGGTGCCGGGCCCGCTGCGCTTGTTCACCGTGCCGCCGCCGTTCGTGTCCATGATTCCCTGGTTGAAGCCGAGCGCGCCGTAGTTGTAGAGCGACCCGCCGACGTTGACCCGGGTGCTGCCGTGCAGCGCATAGCCGCCGTACTGCGCGCCGCCGTTCATCGGCACCCACTTGCCCATGATGTGGTACGCCATCCCGACGTACGCGCCGTTCTGCCGCAGCGCCCAGTGCACGTGCCGACCCGAGGCGGCGCCGCCGCACGTGATGTCGGTGCCGGTGTAGCCGAGGTAGGCGCCCGCGCCGACACCCGCGCCGTTGACGTTGATGTTGTCCCACAGGTGGTAGTGGTCGGTGGAGTAGCCGCGGTCGTGAACCACGCGGATCCAGCCGCGGCACATCGTGTACGCCGTGCCGCCGCGCGGCGCCCGCACCACCTGGTCGCCTCCGGCCAGGTCGAGGGAGCTCCACGGCCCGCTGCCGGCGTCCCAGGCGTGCGGTCCGCCCCGGTAGCCCCACGACTGGCCGACCGCGTACGGCAGCCGCATCCCGGTGCGCCAGTCACCGTTGGCCTGGGCCGAGAACTGGCCGCCGTGGGCGGCGAAGAGCGTGCGCTCCTTCGCGTTGACCAGAGGAGCCGTCGCCGACAGGGTCGCGAATGCGGACTCACCGTCGAAGGCGACCCGCCAGCCGTCGCCGCCGCGACGCGCCAGGAACAGCCAGCCGTCGGGGAACGCGTCCTCGACACGTGGCGCGAGCAGCACCGCCGAGCCGAACGCCCACGTCCTGCCACCCCGGCGGGTGACGCTGACCTTTGTGTCGTCGGCGTCGGCGTGTGCGAAGGCCGGCAGCCGCTCGGCGCGTTCCAGCAGCTTGGCGGTGACGGCGGCGTTCAGAGACTGCGGCTCCGTGGTGGGGGCCGCGTGTGCAGGGTGCGCGGCGGGCAGTGCCGCCAGTAGGCCCACGGCGAGGGTCGCCACGAGCCGGCGCACGATCACTGATCCGTGCATGATCCGCTTCCTTCCGGGGATGCGGACACCCGAAGACCACGCGGGGTCGGCGGGCACAGGTGTCCGTTCAGGGGTAATCCCGAGCGGGATGCACGTTCCGGAACGCAGCACACATATTGTCAGTCATTGATTACGGATGTCTACGTACACGAAGGATTTTCTGGCAGTTTTCTTCACAACCGATGCGTGGGAGAGCGCGTCAGCGCTCGCCGAGCGGAGCCGGCTTCCGGGGAGACGGGCCGATGTACTCGCTGTCAGGCCGGATCAGGCGGTTGTCCTCGTGCTGCTCGATCACGTGGGCGGTCCAGCCGCTCATCCGGGACACCGCGAACACAGGCGTGAACAGATCCGTCGGAACGCCCAGATAGTGGTAGACGCTCGCGGCGTAGAAGTCCACATTGGGGCGCAGCCCCTTGACCACGAACACCGTGCGCTCCATGTGAGCGCTCATGTCGTACCACCGCGTGTCACCGGACAACTCGCCCAGCGACTCGCTCATCTTCCGCAGGTGTGTGGCGCGTGGGTCCTCGGTCCGGTACACCCGGTGTCCGAAGCCCATGATCTTCGCGCCGGCGTCGAGCCGCTCGCGCACGTACCGCTCGGCGGTGTCCCGCCGCGCCCCGGCGTCCCCGTCGCCGACCCGCTCGTCGATCTCGGTGAGCATCTTCATGACCTGCTCGTTCGCGCCGCCGTGCAGCGGGCCCTTCAGCGTGCCCATCGCGGCGGTGACGGCCGAGTGCATGTCCGACAACGTGGCCGCGCAGACCCGGGCCGCGAACGTGGAGGCGTTCATCGTGTGGTCGGCGTGCAGCACCAGGCACTCGTCGAGCATCGCCACGGCCGTCGGGTCGGGGCGCTCGCCGGTGATCTGCAGCAGGAAGTTGCCGGCGATGCCCAGCTCCGGGTCCGGGGGCGCCACCTCTCTACCGGCGCGCCGCGCCTGGTACGCCGCCACCAACACCGGCATCTGCGCCGTCAGGCGAGCGGCCTTGCGGGCGTTGGCCTCCGGGTCATTGGACCCGGTGTCCGGGTCGTCCGCGGACAACGCGCTCACGAGTGTGCGCAGCGCCTCCATCGGAGGCCGCTCGGCGACGCTGGCGCCGAGGACGGCCGTCACCGAGGGGCCGGTGTCGCGACTGGCGCTCAATTCTGTGGCGTACGCCTCCAGCTCAGCCCGGCTCGGCAGCTCTCCCCGGTGCAGCAGGTACGCGCACTCCTCGAAGGAGACCGCGCCGGCCAGGTCGTGGATGTCGTACCCGCGGTAGGACAGCACTCCGGCACGGCCGTCGATGTCGCTGATCGCCGTGCTCGCGGCGACCACGTCGGCCAGGCCTTTGCCCGGCTTCGCTCCAGAGGAGCCCTGCTGTTGCGGCATCGTTGCCTCCTCCCTCGTCTTGTCACCTTAGTAGGCGCTCAGCAGCACCGGCCCACCGCTAAGACACGGACACGCACCGTAGCCACCCGACCCCGTGCAGCGCGCGCACATCGAGTGGTGTTGACTAAGGGCCTGTTCGGACTCGTCACAGCGTCCTCGCCGTCCGAGTCTGAATGAAGCCGCTTCGTCCGATCCCTCACCCCGTCGGATGGCACACGTGCAGTTCCGCATCCTCGGTCCTGTGGAAGTGTGGCTGGACAGCCGGCTCACCGTGCCGACCGGACAGCCGCGCGCCCTGCTCGCTGCGCTCCTTCTCGGCGCGAACCGGGTGCAGGAGCTCGACTGGCTGGTCGGAGCGGTGTGGGGCGACCAGCCGCCGCCCGCCGCCGGGGACCGGATCGCGACGCAGATCGCGCAGCTGCGCCGGATGATCGGCCGCCGCCTCGTGGTCGTCGGCGCGAATGGCTCCCCTGGCCCGGACTCGACGCCGCGGCGCAGACCCCACTCCGGAGCTGACGCCCACCGGCACGGCGGCTCGGCAGGTGTCGGACCCGCCGACGAGACGGTCGCCGGCCGCGCCGGCTACCTGCTACGGGTCGAGCCCGCGCAACTGGACCTGCTGCTGTTCGAAGAGACCGTCACGCGGGCCCGGATCGACATGGCCGCCCGCGACTACGCCGCCGCGTCCGCCGGCCTGCGCGCCGCGCTGGCGCTGTGGCGCGGCGCCCCGCTGTCCGACGTGGACTCCGCGCTGCTGCGGGAGTTCGAGGCGCCGCGACTGGAGGAGCAGCGGCTCTCCGCGCTGGAGGACCGGCTGGAGGCCGACCTGCGACTGGGACGGCACGCTCACGTCGTGGAGGAGCTGCGAGCGCTCGCCGCGGAGCACCCGCTGCGGGAACGTTTCTGCCGGCACCTGATGATCGCCCTCTACCGGTGCCGGCGCCGGGACGCGGCGCTGCGGGCCTTCAGCACAGCGGAACGGACGATGCGCGCCCTCGGCGTCATTCCCGGGCCGAGCCTGCGCCAGCTCGCGCTGGCAATCCGCACCGACCACCCATCGCTCGGCCCGCCCTCCTGACGCCTCGCTGTCCCTTCCCTCGACCGCATCTTTCGACGAGTTCACTCAGCCGCCGGGCTCGTGGCGTGGCATCGGCTTAGTCTTTGACACCTGTCGACGTCACGGTGCTGGGTGGGCTATGCCGGCTGGGTCAGCGTACGGATTCCACAGCTCTTGGCTCTCGGCGTAAGAGCTGGTGCCTGGCGGGAACTCCGTTCGACCCGTCGCGGGGGCCCATGCGGCAATCAGCAGGTCTCCGTTGTGGGTGAGCAGCGCTGGCCATTCCAACCTGTCGGTGATGTCGTTGAAGACCGACGCGGCCTCCCGTGCCTGCTCTTCCTCGGACAGCGGGCACCACACGTCGTAGGAGATGTCGTAGAGCGCCATCACCTCCGGGTGCTGCGGATTCGGTGGGCTCTCATAGAAAGGATTGCGCTCGACCTTCCCGCTCACCGACGCGTCGGAGTCGGCAGAGAGCCGGCGTGCGACAACGACTTGGTCCCGGTCATGCGTCACCTCACCGCGGATCGCGGCGGCAATCTGCTCCGCGACTGCCTTGATGTCTTTGTCGCCGGTGTAGAGGTAGATGTTTTCGAACATCGACATCATTCACGCCCTTTGATCGTGATCATCGAGCCGTCGCCGAGTATGACGTGGATCTTCTTCGGCAGTGGCTTGCCCTTCCTGCCTGCCTCGGCCACGGCTTCGCTCACATGCTGTCGCGCCGTTTGCTCCGTGAGACCGACTTTTCGCGCGTCGATGACGGCGTCCCCGCCGCCCCAAGGGTTGACCTGCTCTGCTGCTTTCCACACGTGTCTTCTCACCGCGTTGAAGGACGGGCTGTCGAGGCGCTTGAATTGCCGAGGGTCAGGGCGGTGACGGTGAGGGCGGCGAGGGTGCTCGCGCGCGTCGGGGAGGACTCCGGGAAGGGGCGTTAGTCACGTGGCGGGGGGGCCGGGTGTCTGTGGGTGTTCGCTCGTATGCGCTTGTCCGTAGTCACGCGTTGGGCTCGGTGGTTGGGCACCGGCGCATCGCGAACACGCGCGGCCCGTCGGGAAGGACGATCGGCGGGCCGCAATCGCGGTAACCGTGCTGTACCAGCAGCAGCCGCCCGTGGCTGGAGGCTGCGAGGAGGCAGATCGGGATTCCGGCGCGGTCCAGGTGCTGGTGGCGTCGTCGCAGCACGGCCGTAGCGTAGCCGCGTCGCTGGTAGGCGGGCGGTACGCCTACCAGGCCGAGCCAGCCGGGCTCAGCGGTCTGGCGCCGGATCGCGGCGTCGAAGGCGTCGAATCGGGGTAGGTGTTCGTGTCCGACAGCCTCGGCCAGCCGCCGCTGGTAGTTCTTGGGCTCGACGCCCGGGTCAGGTTGCCAGATCGCCAGCCCCGCCAGAGTGCCCTCGGGGGTTTCGGCGACCTCGACGACACCATGGGTGAGACAGTGGTCGATCCAAATCTCGACGTAGCGCGGAAGCCTGGCGCGTCGGGCGTCGCGGTCGCTGATCAACCACCGGGCGAGACGAGTCTCCAGCATCGCCGCTGAGAAAACATAGGAGAGCTGGACGCGTTCGCTGTCGCGGGCCGAGCGGGTGACCACCACTCCTCGCTGCTCTGCTGCCATCATGCGCCTGCCCCGGACTCGCGCCGCACCAGATGGATGCTCCCGTCGGAGTCCACCTCTGCGCGCGCGTACGCGGCTCGGACAACAGCCCGGCGGTCAGACAGATCGCACATCTGCCAGCGGCGCAGCTCCTCAACGGATGCCTCGGGCCGCTCAGCGCCGCCCCACTCACCCGGACTCGCGCCAGTGAGATGAACTCGCGCGAGATCCGGGCACAGCGCCGTGATCGCCCGAGTGAACGCCGCGAGTTCCACATCGGCATCGACGCGCTTGGCGAGCACGCTCCGGTGACACGGCTGCCCGCACGAGTAGGAACGGGCACCGTCGGCGCGCGGCGCTGGGCGCATCCACCGACGACAGCGGAGACACAGCAGGAACTCTCCGTCGAGGATGTGCTCGATCTCGGACACGTGCCCGCGTGACGTCGCTGGCACCGCCGCGCGGCCGACCGCCGTCACCACGGGATCACCCCGGCCGTCACGGCGGCGAGGAGGAGCATGCCGACAAGCGCAGGCCCAGCCAGCCACCAGCCCCGCATCCCGGGCTGCCGGCCGAGCGCCGCCGCCACCTCCAGGTGACGCGCGCAGGGCCAAGGGTCCTGGCAGGAGCGGCACGCGCGCGTCCCGAGTTTGCGGCGGTGACGCCGCAGGTCCATGCGGGCCACTTCGGCGTACGGGACCGCAGCAGGCCGAAGCATCAGGTTATCCGTGTGCCTCCGGTGCACATCTCCTCCTTGCGGTAGCGGGCGTGGCGACGAGTCGACCGCGTTTGTCGCCACGCCCGGCCAAATCACCCGGTTCACGGCGGAGCCGTAGTCACGGCGTGCCGGGGAGTCATGGCGAGTCTGCTATCGGCGTAACCTCCATGCAATACACATGGAGTGCTTTTCTATGCCAATTTTCAGACATGACTTGACAGAACATCGGTCTATTGCATAGGGAGTGAAAGACTCACCCCGAATGAACGACAGGGAGGCAACGGCCTTGGCCACACACGAATCGCACGAGTCGCCCGGGTCCACCGCTGCACGCCGGCAGATGGGCCGTAAACTCACCCAACTCCGCAAGAGCAGGAACATGCGTCAGGACGACGTGGCGGCGGGCATGGAGTGTTCCCAGGCCAAGCTGTGGCGCCTGGAGACCGGCAAGAACTCCGTCCAGGCGACCAGCCGCGACATCCGACACCTGTGCGAGGTGTACGGCGCGAGCGAGGAGCAGACCGCCGACCTGCTGGCGCTCCACGCGCAGACCAAGATCAAGGGCTGGTGGCACGACTACAGCGCCGTGCCGAACTGGTTCCAGTTGTACGTCGGCTTGGAAGAGGCCGCGAAATCCCTTCGCGAGTACCACACCGAGCTGATCACCGGGGTGCTCCAGACTCCCGGCTACGCCACGGCGGTAGTCCGTGCGGATGCCAGTGCAGCGTCGGAGGAGGAGGTTCGGCAACTTGTGGAGGTGCGGCTCAAGCGCTCCAACCTGCTCACCCGCCGGGTGCCCGCGCCACCGCAGTTCGACGTGATCCTCAACGAGTCCGTGCTGCGGCGCCCGGTCGGCGGCCCCGCGGTGATGGCCGAGCAACTCCGGCACCTCGCCGAACTCAGCGAGCTGCCGAACGTGACGATCCGTGTGCTGTCGTTCAGCGCCGGCATGCACCCCGGCGCCCTGGCGGCGGGGTCGTTCGTGATCCTAGACTTCTACGACCCCGACGAGCCGACACAGGTCTACTGCGAAGCACTGACCGGAGCCGCGTACCTGCACAAGAAGAAGGAGGCCGAGCGGCACATCTGGGCCTTTGACGGCATCAGCGACCAAGCCCTCGACCCGGTCGCGTCGAGAGAGCTACTCATCCGCACCGCGAAGGAGCACGAATCATGATCGACCTGTCACGCGCCACATGGCGCAAGAGCAGCAGGTCCAACTCACAGGGCCAATGCGTCGAAGTCGCCGGCCTGGACCAACCCCTCTGGCGCAAAAGCAGCAGGTCCAACGCGCAAGGCCAATGCGTTGAGGTCGCCGGCCTGGACCAGCGCGCCGACAACTCGGTGATCGCCGTACGCGACAGCAAGCACCCCGACGGACCTGTCCTGGTGTTCACCCCCGGCGAATGGGCGGGGTTCGTCGCGGGAGTCCACGACGGCGAGTTCGACCTGTAGTGACCCAAGGAGCGGAGTCATATTGACCCGCGCCGTCGCCCGGCTGAGCACCCGGCCCGCTGGCTGAGTCGGCTCAGGTGGCGGCGGCAAGCCCCACGACGTTGGTGAGCAGCATTGCCCTGGTCATTGGACCGACGCCGCCCGGGTTGGGCGCCACGTGCCCCGCCACCGACGCCACGTCCTTGGCCACGTCGCCCGCGATCTTGCCGTCCACGCGGCTCACGCCGACGTCCAGCACCGCCGCGCCCGGCTTGACCATGTCCGCGGTGATCAGGTCGGGCTTGCCGGCCGCCGCGACCACGATGTCGGCCTGCCGCACATGCTCGGCCAGATTCCGGGTGCCGGTGTGGCATTGGGTGACGGTCGCGTTCTCACTGCGCCGGGTCAGCATCAGCGCCAACGGACGACCCACGGTGATCCCTCTGCCGATCACCACCACGTGAGCGCCCGCGATCGGCACCTCGTACCGGCGCAGCAGCTCGATGATGCCGTGCGGCGTGCACGCCAGCGGCCCTGGCTGGCCCAGCACCAAGCGACCCAGGTTCACCGGGTGCAGCCCGTCCACGTCCTTGTCGGGGCGCACCCGCTCCAGGACGGCGTACTCGTCGCGCCCCTTCGGCAACGGCAACTGCACCAGGAACGCCGTGCACAACTCGTCGGCGTTCAACTCGTCCACCACTGCCTCGATCTCGGCTTGCGTCGCCGTCGCGGGCAGCTCGCGGCGGATGCTGTGCACGCCGATCTCGGCGCAGTCTTTGTGCTTGGCGTTGACGTACCACCGGCTGCCCGGATCGTCACCCACCAACACTGTGCCGAGCCCGGGCACAACCCCGCGCTCGACACGCAGCTTCGCCACCTGCTCCGCCAGCTCGGACTTG
>WHSM01000243.1 GCA_009380105.1 Micromonosporaceae bacterium | reverse complement strand
CGCGTATCGGCTGGCGGGGCGGGGCGCGCGTGGGCGCGGCCACCGTCGATCATGGACAGTTGTGTGGACTAACCAAGATCAAGCGGTGGCCGCTGGCCATAGCGTAGACCCCGTCCGGTGGCAGCAGGCGTTCGACGGGTTGATGGCCCGGATCGCCGGGCGGTTCACCCGGGCGGAGCCGCGTCGGCGGGTGCGGGGGTTTGTGGCTGGCCTGTTGTCTGACCTGCCGCGGAAGAACTGCTGGACGCTCGCCGAGCACGCCGGCGACGCCACCCCGGACGGAATGCAGCACCTGCTGGGCAGGGCGGTCTGGGACGCTGAGGCGGTGCGCGACGACGTGCGCGGATACGAGACCTCGTCACCGGCCACCCACGCCGCCGGCGTCCCCGCGTCCAGCGCACGCGTGATCATTGCCTGCGCGAGGGCGGGCTTGGTTGCGAACTCCCGGTCGACGGGTGCTCCCGCGGCGGCGCACCGAGCCGGATCGGCGGTCCACGACCGTGGCAGGTACAGCTCCCGGTCGATCATCGCGTGCCCGGCCCCGGTGGCGTAGACCAGATGCACCGAGACCTCGGAGTTCTCGATGCGGCCCACGGTGCCGGTGTGTACTGGCGCTGCACCCCGACAGTGGCAGCGCCCTTCTTCAGGTCGCCGGTCTCGTCTGCTAACAGCACCCCATCTGGCGCACCGAGGTGCTCGACCACACCAGCGTCCCGACGGTGGCGCAGATCGAGCTACCCGGGTTCCTGATGCTCAACTACGGGCTCGGCACCCCGCTGGTCGTCCTCGCGGGATACGTCACGTAATGCGCCATCATCGGCTCCTTCATCGCCTTGGCGGGATGACGGCGGTGGAAGCGTACGGAGATCACCAGCGACATGGTGGAGCACCACTGGCCGACGGTGCACAGCGATGTCCTCACCCGGACCATCGACTCCCGGATGCCCAGCTGTTCAGCGCGATCGTCGAATTCGACCAGGAGGGCTGGGAAAGTGGCCGCGCAACAACGGGACCGGTGTGCGGCTACATCGTGCCGGCGTCGACGCCGGAGCCGAGCTCCTGGTCGATGGGCGCAAGATCGAACCCGGCGAGGGCGGCTTCTGGTTCGGCCCGACACTCGTCGAACGGGGTCACCCCGGCGGCGTGACCCCGACCACGTGGCCTCAACCTCGGCTCTCCACAGCACGACTGATCGCCGGTGCCCGTCGTGACCTTGACCGTTCGTCGTAGATAACCGACCATTGCCCGCATCGGAAGGCTCTACCTGTGGCTATTGGTGGCATGCTCAACTGGTGGAATGCTCAGCTTCATACGACAAATCGATTGCTGATGTCGGGGGCGGCGACGCGAGGAGTGTCGATGGCCAGGCGTAAGAAGTGGATCGATCCGAAGAACTGGGCCAGCCTCAAGCCGTTCGGGCTGGGTGAGCGGAAGCCCAACAACTACCTGGAGATCTGGAAGGCGTACCGGGAGAACAAGGGGCAGCTCCGGTACGCCTGGCAGATCCTCACCAAAGGTACCTGCGACGGGTGCGCGCTGGGCACCAAGGGCATGCACGACTGGACGATGGACGAGGTCCACGTCTGCAACATCCGGTTGCGGTTGTTGCGGCTGAACACCATGCCGGCGCTGGACGGCGCGGTGATGGCCGACGTGTCGGGGCTGACCGGACGGCGCGGCGCCGAGCTGCGGGACCTGGGTCGGCTGCCGTACCCGATGCTGCGCCGCGCTGGGGAGCCTGGGTTTTCCCGGATTTCCTGGGGCGAGGCGCTGGACCTGGCCGCGGGGAAGGTCCGCGACGCCGGACCGGGCAGGTTCGGGGCGTACCTGACCAGCCGCGGGACGCCGAACGAGAACTACTTCGCCGCGCAGAAGGCGATCCGGGCGCTGGGCAGCAACTCGGTCGACAACGCGGCACGGGTGTGCCACTCGCCGAGTACCTTCGGCCTCAAGGGGGCGCTCGGTGTCGCGGCCACGACCTGCTCGTACTCCGACTGGATCGGCAGCGACCTGGTGGTCTTCCTCGGCTCCAACGTGGCGAACAACCAGCCGGTGGCGATGAAGTACCTCTACCACGCCAAGAAGGCCGGCACGAAGGTGGTGTGCGTCAACAACTACCGCGAGCCCGGCATGGCGAAGTACTGGGTGCCGTCGAATGTGGAGAGCGCGGTGTTCGGCACCAAGGTCACCGACCGGTTCTTCCTGGTCAACGTGGGCGGCGACATCGGCTTCCTGACCGGCGTGCTGAAGCACATGGCCGAACGTGACTGGGTCGACCGGGACTTCGTCGAGCAGCACACCACCGGGTACGACGACCTGCTCGCCGAGCTGGACAGGCACTCCTGGGAGGGGCTGGAGGCGGTCGCGGGGACCAGCCGGGACGAGATGCTGGCGTTCGCCACCATGATCGCGGAAGCCAAGACCGCGGTGCTGGTCTGGAGCATGGGGATCACCCAGCACGAGTTCGGCGAGGACAACGTGCGGGCGATCATCAACCTCGGCCTGACCAAAGGATTCGTGGGGCGACCGAACTGTGGCCTGATGCCGATCCGGGGCCACTCCGGGGTGCAGGGCGGCGCCGAGATGGGGGCGTATTCCACGGTGCTGCCGGGTGGCCTGCCAATCACCGCCCAGAACGCGGAGCGGTTCAGCGCACTGTGGGGCTTCCAGGTGCCGGCCGAGCCGGGGATGACCGCGCCGGAGATGATCGACGCGGCGCACGACGGCACACTCGACGTGCTGATCAGCTCCGGTGGCAATTTCCTCGAGGTGCTGCCGGACCCGGACTACTGCCGGGACGCGCTGGCCCGGATCCCGCTGCGGGTGCACATCGACATCTGCCTGTCCAGCCAGATGCTCGTGGACCCCCCGCCCGGCGGCGCGGTGCTGCTGCTCCCGGCCCAGACCAGGTACGAGATGGCCGGCGGAGTCACCGAGACCTCCACCGAGCGGCGGATCATTTTCAGCCCCGAGATCCCCGGTCCGCGGGTCGAGCAGGCGTGGCCGGAATGGCGGATCTTCACCGAGCTGGCGGCGCGGGCGCGACCCGAGGTGGCGGACGCGGTCCGTTACGACGGCACCCCGCAGATCAGGCAGGAGATCGCCGAGGCGCTGCCCAGCTACGCCGGAATCGAGAAGCTGCACGAGTTCGCCGACTCGTTCCAGTACGGCGGGCCGTACCTGTGCGCCGACTGGACGTTCCCCACCGAAGACGGCAAGGCGCACTTCTCTGTGGTCTCGCCGCCCGCGGTGGAACGCCCCGACGGCAGTTTCGTGGTGGCCACCAGGCGGGGCAAGCAGTTCAACAGCATGGTGCACGAGCGGAGAGACGCGCTGACTGGCGCGGCTCGGGAGGCAGTGCTGATGAACCCCGTCGACGCCGACCGGCTCGGGCTTGCCGACGACGCCGAGGTGGTGCTGACCAGCGCAGTAGGTGCGATGCGGGGACGGGTGCTGCGCGCCCAGCTCGCCCCCGGGAACCTCCAGGTGCACTGGCCCGAGGGGGAGGTGCTGATCGACCGCACCCGGCGCTCGCCGCAGGCGGGCATGCCGGACTACAACGCCGTGGTCACGGTGACGCCCGCCGACGCCCGGGAGCCGGTGACGACATGAGCATGCGACCGGGCAGCACCACCCGTGCCCGGGTGCGGCAGATCTCCGGTGGCGAGGAGCTGATCCGGCGGGACAGCCTCGCCACCGAGGAGCCGCTCGAACTCCGACTGGTCGCGGGTGTGCAGAAGCGGACTCTGGCCGTCACGATGCGTACTCCTGGGAACGACTTCGAACTGGCCGCCGGCTTCCTGCACGGCGAAAGCGTGGTGACCAGCCAGGACGAAATCGCCCAGATCAGTTACTGCACCGACCCGGGCATCGACGCCGAGCAGCGCTACAACATCGTCAACGTGGCGCTGCGCTCCGGCACCCTGCCGGAGCTGCCCGGACTGGAGCGGCACTTCGCCACCAGTAGCGCCTGCGGAGTGTGCGGCAAGGCCAGCCTGGACGCGTTGAAGCTCAACGGCTGCTCAGCGCTGGACGGCGGCCCCGTCATCGACACCGAGACCCTCTACGGGCTGCCCGACGCCATCCGCGCCGCGCAGGGCGTCTTCGAGTCCACCGGCGGGCTGCACGCCGCCGCACTGTTCACCCCGGCCGGGGAACTCGTGGCGTTGCGGGAAGACATCGGCCGGCACAACGCGGTCGACAAACTGGTCGGCTGGGCCCTGCTCAACGGCCACTTCCCGCTCTCCGACAACGTCCTCATGGTCAGCGGCCGGGCCGGCTACGAGATTCTGCAGAAAGCGCTTGCCGCAGGCATCGCCGTGGTGGCCGCGGTCTCGGCTCCATCGAGCCTCGCGGTCGCGCTCGCGAACGATTTCCACCTCACACTCGTCGGGTTCCTCCGCGGCCGGCGCTGCAACGTCTACGCCGGCGAAGAGCGGATCAGGCTTCCGCTATCCACCGCCACCCCTGTCTAGGCGCGCGGTCACACAACCCCCGGCAGGAGGTACCGGCATGACTGCTCACGGCGGTGGCGCCGTTGCGAGCGGCGACACGCGCTGGTTCGACTTCGTGGCGTTCGGCAGATACCGCTCCTGGCCGTGGGACTGGTCATGATCCGGCGTACCTACACGTCCTACGCGACGGCAAGTCGAGGAGTACTCGGGGGTGGACCCATTAACTCACCCAAGGTGCCAGTGTCCAGCTTATCGTCGCGATTGTGCCGTTGGGCGCAGGACTCGATTACCGTCCTGTACCACGCTTCGCGCACATCGTACGACTTCGTGTCATCGTCCTCCCCAGCCCAGCGAATAGTAACCCCAAGGATATTTGTGGGGTGACGCCAGCGATACGCACGAAAGACGGGCTTTCGGGAGCCGCCCTCGGCGGTATTGCACGCGTGGCACAACATGCCACGGTCGTAGCCAGTCCCGTGGTCGTGATCTTCCACCAAGGCCTGACGCTTGAGGCCTGGTTGTGGCCGACGCTCACAAATCGCGCAGCGACCTGCTTGCCACCACTCCAGATAGTGCCGTTGCCGTGCTACCGCAGCAGCCTCGGGCTCGCCCAGGATCCGAGGCAGAGTACGTCGCGCCGGCCAGTACCAACAATGCGGGCCACTGTCGGTTACGCCAAGAGAGCGAAGTCCCGACGGGACCCTGGCCCGGATCGGATTTATGGGCTAGATTCTGGCCCGCCGCTGACGACATAGAGACAGGCTAGGCCGTCACTCCGACAAGTCTGTGGAGCGACGGTGTGGCGGGGCGACCAGCGGTGCCGGATCAAGGCCGAGGCGCTGCACGGTTGTCGTGCGAAGGCGAGCGTGAAGCCCCGCCTACCGCCCCGCCTCCGCGTGGTACTTCTCCACGATCCCCTGGGAGATACGGCCACGTTCTGAGATCTGGATCCCCTTGCGCTTGGCCCACTCACGGATGGCCTGGTTCTGTTCGCGGTCGGTGGTTGCCGGACCGCGGCCGCCGGCTGTTGCCACTCGTCCAGCCTTGCCGATGCGGCGGCCGGCAGAGACGAACTTCGCCAGAGACTCACGCAGGGCCTTGGCGTTCTTCTCGGACAGATCAACCTCGTACGTGGTGCCATCCAGACCGAACTTCACGGTTTCGCCGGCATCACCGCCTTCGAGGTCGTCGACCAGGTAGGTCACGGTCTTCTGTGCCATGGTGTTATCCCTTCGGTGCCGTGGGGAGTCTTGGGGGTGTTACGACTGAACGGTAGCCCAGACCTACCTGAGGCTAAACTGCGACTGCGCTCTATCGCAGAATCTCGCCGGCGCGTCCCGGCGACGGACTAGACCAGTTCACCCATCTGACCGCCTATGGACCGAGGAGCAACATGTGACCGGGGCCTCCATTTCGCCGTACGCCATCTGGATACCGGTCATTGCGGCACTCGGCGCAGCTGCGCTTGCGACGCTTGGGACCCACATTCATAGCTGGCTGCACGACCGACGATGAGTGGAAGACTGCGGGGAAGCGGGAGCAAAGGCAGTGACCGGACCCCGTTAACCGATCCGTCTCGTGTGAGAGTCGGTCATTGGTGGGTGCAGGCAGCAGGCTATACCGCTGGTTCCTGGTAGCCCGCGGGCGTTGTCTCCCTGAGCCTCACTCGATGAGGGGACGGGCCACTATGCGCGATTTGTCGGTGTTCGCCGGCTGGTTTGGGTTGCCGAACGATGAGTTTCTCCTACGCATCGTCGAACAGGCTCGCCGGGCAGTTGGCTGCCTCGACGTCGCGAGCTGCGCGGACCTGGTCTACCCCGGGCGTGTCAACATCTTCGAGCGCTGGGAGTCGCAGGCGGCGCTGGAGACCTTCCGCAGCAGCGGCCCTGACACGGAACAGCGCCGGGCGATGCTCACGGTGTCCGTTCAGGAGTACGACATCGCCGACGTGCGGGCCGTGTTCGGGGGAGGATGCGGAATGAATCGGCCGGACGGACTCTGCTGCGACCGATGCGATCGGCGCCGCGGGCCGGTCGGATCGAACGATGACAAAGCCCAGCGAGAAGGGAACTGCGACCATGAAACTGACGACCATCACGAACGTCTCTGTCGACGGCGTGATGCAGGGACTCGGCGGGCCGGACGAGGACCGCAGCGGCGGATTCAAGCGCGGCGGATGGGCCCTGCCGCTGTTCGACAACGAGGCCGCGACGTTCGTCAACCAGGTCTACCAGCGCGCCGACGCGTTCCTGTTCGGCCGGCGGACCTACGAGATCTTCGCCGGCT
>WHSM01000092.1 GCA_009380105.1 Micromonosporaceae bacterium | reverse complement strand
GCACGACGAGGGCCGCCGCCGCTTCTTCGGCTACTTCAACTTCTTCGCCGCGGCGATGCTGCTGCTGGTGCTCGGCGGCAACTACCTGATGGCGTTCATCGGCTGGGAGGGCGTGGGTCTCGCCTCGTACCTGCTGATCGCGTTCTGGTACCACAAGCCGGCAGCCGCGACCGCCGGCAAGAAGGCGTTCATCATGAACCGGGTCGGGGACGCGGGCTTCGTGCTGGCGATGTTCATGATGTTCGCGTACGTCGGCAGCACCGATTTCGACACCGTGTTCGCCGGGGTCGGGTCGCTGCCGGCCGGGGCGACGCTGGCGATCGCGCTGTTGCTGCTGCTCGGCGCATGCGGCAAGTCCGGTCAGTTCCCGCTGCAGGCGTGGCTGCCGGACGCGATGGAGGGCCCGACCCCGGTGTCCGCGCTGATCCACGCCGCGACCATGGTCACCGCCGGGGTTTACCTGGTCGCCCGCTCCGCTCCGATCTTCGACGCCACCCCGACCGGGCAGACCATCGTCGTGGCGGTCGGCGCGCTCACCTTGATGATCGGCGCGATCATCGGCTGCGCCAAGGACGACATCAAGCGCGTGCTCGCCTGGTCCACTGTGAGCCAGATCGGCTACATGCTCCTCGCCGTCGGGCTCGGCGGCGCGGCGTACGCCCTCGGCCTGATCCACCTGTTGGCGCACGGCTTCTTCAAGGCCGGGCTGTTCCTCGGCGCCGGCTCGGTGATGCACGGCATGAACGACCAGGTGGACATCCGCCGGTTCGGCGGCCTCTGGAGGCACATGAAGATCACCTGGGCGACGTTCGGGGTCGCGTGGCTCGCGATCATCGGGATGTGGCCGCTGTCCGGCTTCTTCACCAAGGACCCGATCATCCTGGCCGCGTTCAACCAGCGTGAGGACTGGACCGGCTGGCTGTTCGGCGGGGCCGCGCTGATCGGCGCGGGGCTCACCGCGTTCTACATGACCCGGCTGTTCGTCCTGACGTTCCACGGGCCGAAGCGCTGGACCGACGACATCAAGCACCCGCACGAGTCGCCGCCGGTGATGACGATTCCACTGATCCTCCTGGCGGTCGGCTCGGTCGCCTCCGGCGCCCTGATGGCGACCTCGGTGCCGGAGTGGCTCACCCCGCTGTACGGCGAGCCGCACGAGGTGCACGGCCGGCTCGGCCACTGGACGGTGACCGGGTTGACGATGGCGGTCGTGGTGCTCGGCGCCGGGGTGGCGTACCTGCTGTTCCGGGGCGGCACTGCCGAGCAGGAGCAGCCCGCCGGCCGGGTGGTCACCGCCGCGCGGAGGAACCTCTACAGCGACGCGTTCAACGAGTTGGTGTTCGAGTTGCCCGGCCGGTACCTGACCCGGGCGCTGGTGTACCTCGACAGCAAGGGGATCGACGGGCTGGTCAACGGCCTGGCCGCGGGCATCGGGGGCGGGTCCAGTCGGCTGCGGCGACTGCAGACCGGCTTCGTCCGCTCGTACGCGCTGACGATCCTGCTAGGCGCTCTGGTCGTGACAGCGGCCCTGATGGCGGTGAGGCTCGGATGAGTTTCTTGTCGGTTCTGACGCTGCTGCCTCTGGTCGGCGCGGCGGTCGTGGCGCTGCTGCCGCGGGGCAATCCACGGCTGGCCAAGCTGGTCGCGCTCGGCTTCTCGCTCGCGGTCCTGGTGCTCGCCGTGGCGATGTGGAGCGCGTTCGAGATCGGCGGCGACCGGCTGCAGTTCCGGGAGTCGTACGCCTGGATCCCGCAGTGGGGTGTGAACCTCACCTTCGCGGCGGACGGCATCGCGCTGGTGATGTTGGCGCTGATCGCGCTGCTCACCCCGATCGTGATCCTGGCGAGCTGGCACGACGCCGACGACGTCACAGGCGAGCCCGGCAGCGACACCGGCACGGCCACGCGCAGCAGTCGCTCGGTGCCGGCGTTCTTCGCGCTGCTGCTGGCGCTGGAGTTCACGATGATCGGCGTGTTCGCCGCGGCCGACGTGTTCCTGTTCTTCGTGTTCTTCGAAGCGATGCTGGTCCCGATGTACTTCCTGATCGGCAGCTTCGGCGGCGCCCGCCGGCAGTACGCCGCGGTGAAGTTCTTCCTCTACTCGCTGGTCGGCAGCATGCTGATGCTCGCGGCCGTGATCGGGCTGTGGGTCTACTCCGGCGACCCGGGGGAGCGCACGTTCGACTGGGCGACGCTGGCCGCGATGGAGTTCGACCCGAACGTCCAGCGCTGGCTGTTCCTCGGTTTCTTCATCGCCTTCGCGGTGAAGGCGCCGTTCTTCCCGTTCCACACGTGGCTGCCGGACGCCGGTGGCGCCGCCCCCGCGGGCGCCGCCGCGATCCTGGTCGGCGTGCTGGACAAGGTCGGCACGTTCGGCATGCTGCGCTACTGCCTGCCGCTGTTCCCGGAGGCGTCGAAGTTCTTCGCGCCGATGGTGCTCGTCCTCGCCCTGGTCGGCGTGATGTACGCGGCGCTGCTGGCGGTCGGGCAGAACGATCTCAAGCGTCTGGTGTCGTACACGTCGATCTCGCACTTCGGCCTGATCGGCATCGGCATCTTCGCCTTCACCAGCCAGGCCGGCACCGGCGCGGTGCTCTACATGGTCAACCACGGGCTCGCCACGGGTCTGCTGTTCCTGGTGGTGGGGATGCTGGTGGCGCGTCGCGGCTCGGCGCTGATCAGCGACTTCGGCGGCGCCGGCAAGCTGCTGCCGGCGCTGTCGGGCGCGTTCCTCATCGCGGGCCTGGCGTCGCTGTCGCTGCCGGGCACGGCGCCGTTCGTCAGCGAGTTCCTGGTGCTGATCGGCACGTTCAGCGTGCACAAGACCGTGGCGGTGATCGGCACGCTCGGGATCGTCCTGGCCGCGGCGTACATCCTCTGGATGTACCAGCGCGCGATGCAGGGCACGCTCAACCCCGCGCTGAACTCCGTGCCCGCGATGAAACGCGACCTGAACCTGCGGGAGTACGCCGTCGTGGCGCCGCTGGTGGCGCTGATCCTGGCGCTCGGCATCTACCCGAAACCGGTGATCGACGTGATCAACCCAGCGGTGCAGGCGACCCTCGCGGACATCGGCGTGACCGACCCGGCCCCCCGCACGGCCCATAGCGACGGCACAGGCGGCGGCAGCGGCGGCGCAGACGGCACAGCGAAAGGCGACAAGTGATGGCGGCTGAGGTGCTCGCGCGGTCGTTGGCGGAGCCGGCTGTCCTGGCGGCGGACGTGAAACTCCCGGACATCGACTACCTGGCGATCGCGCCGATGCTGGTCCTCTTCGGCGCGGCGTGCGTCGGCGTGCTGGCGGCGGCGTTCGTCCCGCAGCGTCTGCGCTACCGGGTGCAGGTGTCGCTCGTGATCGGCGCGCTGCTCGTCGCGCTCGGGCTGATCGTCACGGTGGCGCGCGCCGGCCGGGCGGTCGCCACTGCCGGAGGCGCGATCGCGATCGACGGGCCGGCGCTGTTCCTGCAAGGCTCCGTGGCGGTGCTCGGGGTGGTGGCGGTGCTGCTCATCGCCGAGCGGAGCCTGGAGCGCGGCGGCGCCTTCGTCTCCCGCGCGTCACTCACCCCCGGCAGCGCCGCCGACCGGGACCAGGCTGAGCAGCCCGGGGCCACCGAGGTGTACCCGCTGGTGAGCTTCGCGCTCGCGGGCATGATGCTGTTCGTCTCCGCCAACGACCTGCTGACCCTCTTCGTCGCGCTCGAGGTCTTCTCGCTGCCGCTGTACCTGCTGTGCGGGCTGGCCCGACGGCGCCGGCTGCTGTCCCAGGAGTCGGCGGTCAAGTACTTCCTGCTCGGCGCGTTCTCCTCGGCGTTCTTCCTCTACGGCGTTGCGCTGCTCTACGGCTTCGCCGGCGCCACCGGGCTGGGCGCGCTCCGGAAGGCCGTGCAGGCCGGCGACGGCAACACCACGCTGCTCTTCCTCGGCCTGGCGATGCTGGCCGTGGGTTTGCTGTTCAAGGTGGCGGCGGTGCCGTTCCACGTGTGGACCCCGGACGTGTACCAGGGCGCGCCGACGCCGATCACGGCGCTGATGGCCGCGTGCACCAAGGTCGCCGCGTTCGGCGCTCTGCTGCGGGTCTTCACCGTGGCGTTCCCGGTCGGCGCGGTCGACTGGCGGCCGGTGCTGGTCGCGATCGCGATCGCCACCATGCTCGTCGGGGCGGTGCTCGCCGTCACCCAGACTGACATCAAGCGGCTGCTGGCGTACTCGTCGATCGCCAACGCCGGCTACGTGCTGACCGGTGTGCTGGCGCTCAGCGCCGCCGGGGTGGCGGGAAGCCTGTTCTACCTGGTGGCGTACGGGTTCGTGGTGCTGGCCGCGTTCGGCGTGGTGACGTTGGTGCGCGACGCCGACGGCGAGGCCACGCACCTGTCCCGGTGGGCTGGCCTGGGACGACGGTCGCCGCTGGTCGCCGGGGTCTTCACGTTCCTGATGATGGCGTTCGCCGGGATCCCGCTCACCAGCGGCTTCACCAGCAAGTTCGCGGTGTTCTCCGCGGCGCTCGGCAGCGGCCAGGTGACCCTGGTGGTCGTCGGCGTCCTCTCCAGCGCGGTGCTGGCGTTTCCGTACCTGCGGGTCGTGGTGCTGATGTACCTGTCCGAGCCGGCCGAGGACACCCCGACCGTGTCGTTGCCTGGGACGCTCACGGCGGCGGCCCTGGCGATCGGCGTGCTCGCCACGGCGCTGCTCGGCGTGGCGCCCGCGCCGGTCCTGGACCTGGCGGCGAAAGCGGTCCAGTTCGTCAGCTGACCCCTTCCCCGTTTTATCGATTACTCGTTGCTACGGCGGGCGGGAAGCAACGACGCGACGTGTCGAGGCCCGGGTTGTCACCCCTGGGCGCCTGGGCGGGGATGGCAGCCGTATGTCAGGGTGGTGCTGTGTTGAGGGATAGGCCGTGATGAGCGCCGCCTCGGGACCGTCATTAGCGCGGTCCCTGTCCGCGGTCGGCGTCGACCTGGTCGACCCGGAGCTGGAGGCTTGGGTGCGGTCGGGTCTGGCCGCCATCGAGCAGCAGCTGCACCAGGCGGTGACCAGCGCCGATCCCTTCGTGGCCGACGCCGCTTCCCACCTGGTGGCCGCTGGCGGCAAGCGTTTCCGGCCGCTGCTCGTGCTGCTCGCCGCACAGCTCGGCCCCGAGCCGGACGCCCCGCAGGTCGCCGACGCGGCGCTGGTGGTGGAGCTGACCCACCTCGCCACGCTCTACCACGACGACGTGATGGACGAAGCTCCGGTGCGCCGCGGCGCCCCCAGCGCGAACTCCCGCTGGACCAACACGGTCGCCATCCTCACCGGCGACTATCTCTTCGCCCGGGCTTCGGACATCGTGGCCGGGCTGGGTCCGGAGGCGGTGCGGATCCAGGCGCACACGTTCTCCCGGCTCGTGCACGGTCAGATCCGGGAAACCACCGGCCCGCGGCCCGGCGACGACCCGATCGACCACTACATGTACGTCGTGGCAGAGAAGACCGCGTCGTTGATCGCGACGTCCGCGCGCTTCGGCGGGATGTTCGCCGGCGCCGACGCCGCGACGGTGGAAGCGCTCGCCGAGTACGGCGAGATCATCGGCACCGCGTTCCAACTCTCCGACGACATCCTCGACATCGCTTCGGAGACCGACGAGTCCGGCAAGACGCCGGGCACCGATCTCAGGGAAGGCGTCCTGACCCTGCCGGTGCTGTACGCCATGGCGGCCGAAGACGACACGGGTCGGCGGCTGCGCCAGATCATCGACGGCCCGGTCTCGGACGACGCGATGGTCGCCGAGGCGCTGGAGCTGCTGCGCTCCTCCGAGGGGATGCGACGCGCCCGCAAGACCCTTCAGCAGTACGCCGACTCCGCCCGGGCGCTCATGCCAAGCCTGCCGGATCGTCCCGCGAAGGCAGCCCTGGAGAGCCTCTGCGTCTTCGTCGTGGAGCGCACCGGCTAGGGCACGTCGGCGGCGCGTCCGCTGTCGCGGAGGTTCGCTTCCCGCCGGGGCCGGCCCGGCAACAGCGGCATGTCGGAGGGCCTCTCTTCCCTATAGTGGAGTCTTCACCCGCCAGTCATGCACGGCGGAGGTGGCGGTGGCGTTGGACTACGACCGGCCGGAACCCTCGGACCTGATCCGCAGCGTCTCCCGTGCGCTTCGTGTCCTGGAGGCCATCGGCGGCAGCTCTGACGGTCTGCTGGCCAAGCAGATCGCACGGCAGTGCGGCCTGTCTCTGGCCACCACGTACCACCTGGTGCGGACGCTGGAGTACGAGGGCTATCTGATCCGGTTGCAGGACGGCCGGTACGTGGTCGGTCTCGCGCTGTCAGACCGGTTTCGCGAGCTGGCGGCTGTGTTCCGGGCTCCGGACACTGTCGAGGAGTCGATGCGGCGACTGGCCGGCGACACCGGGTACAGCCACTTCCTGGCGCGTTTCGTGCAGGGGCGGGTCGCCATCACAGCGGTGACGGAGGGCCGGCGCACCCCGCACCTGGAAGACCTGATCGTGGGCTTCGACGACGGGGCCCACGCCACGGCGCTGGGCAAGGCGCTGCTCGCGACGCTGACCCCGGAGGAGCGGCGCCGTTATGTTCGCGCCTTTGGAATGCGGCGCTTCACGCGGGCGACGCTGACAAACCCCGAGGCGCTGGAAGCCGACCTGGCCCGGTATGCCGCGGAAGGCGTCTACTTCGAGCTGGGCCAGTATCGCGACGGTCTGGCGTGTGCGGGAACCCTGGTGCGGGACCATGCGGACCCGGCGCGACGCGTGGTGGTGGCGTGCGCGATTCCGATCAGTGACGCCGTGCGGATGGGAGCCGCCGCGATCCGGGTGTCGATGCATCAGGCGGCGGCGGGCCTCAGAGCGGCGATGGACGGCGGCTACGGCCCCGGCCCGGTCGCCCTCTGACGGCCGGGCGGGGGTGGGTGAGACGCCGAGCGCCCCGCCTAGCCACGATGAACCGCCCCGGCGGCGATCCCCTCCCGCGCCCGCAGGCGACGGATGTGCCCGCCCGGCGCGCCGCGCCGCCGCAGGCCGTCCCAGGTGAACAGGGCGAGCGCGCCCCACACCAGCACGAACCCGGCCAGGCGCGCCGCTGGCATCGGCTCGCCGAACACCAGCACGCCGAGCACGAACATGATGCTCGGACCGAGGTACTGCATCATGCCGAGCGCGGACAGCGGCACCCGGTTGGCGGTGCCGGCGAAGAAGAGCAGCGGCACGGCCGTGGCGACCCCGCCGCCGGCGAGCAGCAGCGTGTGCGACAGCGAGATGGTGCCGAAGCTGTTCTGGTCCGCGGCGACCAGCCACCCGACGTACGCCAACGCCGGCAGCAGCAGCGCCGACGACTCCGCGAACAGCCCTTCGGCGGCCGGCAGCCCCAGCTTCTTCTTCACCAGGCCGTAGAGCGCGAACGAACACGCCACGGCCAGGGCGATCCACGGCAGCCGGCCGTAGTCGACGGTCAGCACGGCGACGGCGACGGCTCCGAACCCGATCGCGATCCACTGCGCGATCCGCAGCCGCTCGCCCATCACCAGCACGCCGAGCAGCACCGACATCAGCGGGTTGATGAAGTAGCCGAGCGAGGTCTCCACCACCCGGTCGCTGGTGACCCCGTAGATGAAGACGACCCAGTTGATCCCGATCAGCGCGGCCGCCGCGAGCACCGCGAGGAGCCTGCGCGGCTGCCTGACCAGGTCGCGCAGCCAGGACCAGCGGCGCAGCACCACGAGCAGACCGGCCACGAACACCACGGACCAGGCGATCCGGTGCGCCAGGATCTCCACCGCGTCGGATGCCACGAGCAGCTTCCAGTAGAGCGGCAGCAGGCCCCACAGGCCGAAGGCGGTGAGGCCGTACAGGTACCCGCGCCGGGGTTCGCTCATGCCCCTAACAGTAAGGGGCGACTCGCGGTCTGGTCCTTGCCCTTGTGGGCGCCGTCACGGCGCCGGCCGGACGACTCGTCGCGTCAGTCGTCGTCCTTGCCGTCGGGCACGACCAGGTTGAGCACGAAGCTGACGATGGCGACCACCACCGCGCCGAGCACGGCCGCCGGCCAGAAGCTGTCCACCTGGAACGGCAGATCGAGCTGCTCGGCGATCCAACCGACCAGCAGGAACAGCGCGCCGTTGATCACGAGAGCGATCAGGCCCAGCGTGAAGATGTAGAACGCGCAGCCGACGGTCTTGATGATCGGCTTCAGGATCGCGTTGACCACGCCGAAGATCACCGCGACGGCGACCAGCGTGCCGATCTTCGTCAGCGTCGATCCGCCGCTCAACGAGATCCCAGGTACCAGGGTGGCGACCCACAGCGCCACCGCTGTGATCGCGACTTTGATAAGGATGCCCACGGCGAGAGATGCTCTCACGAAACCGGGCCGCGGAAAGCCCCGCCACACCCGAGGCGAGGCGGGGCTAGAGGATCGTCCAGGTGTCGCCGCCGTGCAGCAGCTTCCCCAACTCCTGTTCCGGCTCGGCCGCCGCCGACCGCGCCGCCGCGACCTGCTCGCGCACGATGTCGTCGTACGCGGGCCGCTCCACCGCCCGCAGCACCCCGATCGGAGTGTTCGTGAGGTCGTCGTTCGGCAGCCGGGACAGCGAGAACGCGTACGACGGCCGCCGCACCGTCTCGTCGTGCACGATGATCTCGCTGGGGTCCACGTCGGCGGTGTCGACCACCTGCAGCCCGAACCCCCGCGGCTCCTTCACCACGCACTTCTCACCGTCGGCCCCGAAAACAACGGGCTGACCGTGCTCCAGGCGGATCAGCGCCTCGTCCCGTTGCGACGAGTCCTTGAGGATCTCGAACGCGCCGTCGTTGAAGATGTTGCAGTTCTGATAGATCTCCACGAACGCGCTGCCCGGGTGGTGCGCGGCCGCCCGCAGCACCGACGTGAGGTGCTTGCGGTCCGAGTCGATCGTGCGCGCCACGAACGACGCCTCCGCGCCGAGGGCGAGCGAGATCGGGTTGAACGGCCAGTCCGCCGAGCCGATCGGGGTCGACTTGGTGATCTTGCCGAGCTCGGAGGTCGGCGAGTACTGCCCCTTGGTCAGCCCGTAGATCCGGTTGTTGAACAGCAGGATCTTGATGTTGACGTTGCGGCGCAGCGCGTGGATCAGGTGGTTGCCGCCGATCGACAGCGCGTCGCCGTCGCCGGTCACCACCCACACCGACAGGTCCGGGCGTGAGACCGACAGGCCGGTCGCGATCGCGGGGGCGCGGCCGTGGATCGAGTGCATCCCGAACGTGTTCAGGTAGTACGGGAACCGCGACGAGCAGCCGATGCCGGAGACGAAGCAGATGTTCTCGCGTCGTACCCCCAACTCGGGCAGGAACGTCTGCATCGCCGCGAGGATCGCGTAGTCACCGCAACCGGGGCACCAACGCACCTCCTGGTCGGACTTGAACTCCTTGGCCGTCTGCTTCCCCTCGGCCTTGGGCACCAGCTTCAACGCGGAGCGTCCGTTGGGGCCAACGGGGTCGCCGTTGGGTCCGCCGACAGCGGCGCCGACCGGCTCAGACATTCTTCACGACCTCCTCCATGACGCTCTCCAACTCGGCAGAGGTGAACGGCAGCCCGCGGACCTTGTTGTAGCCGATCGCGTCGACCAGGAACCGGGCCCGCAGCACCGCCGAGAGCTGGCCCAGGTTCATCTCGGGGATCACTACCTTGTCGTACCGCCGCAGGACTTCCTCGGTGTTGGCGGGCAGCGGCGCGAGGTGCCGCAGGTGCGCCTGGGCGATCTTCACGCCGCGTTGCCGCAGTTGCCGGCAGGCGGCCCCGATCGGCCCGTAGGTCGACCCCCAGCCGAGCACGAGGACACGCGCGTCGCCCTCGGGATCCTCGACCTCCAGCGGCGGGACCTCGATCGCCTCGATCCGCGCGGCGCGGATCCGGACCATCGCGTCATGGTTGGCGGGATCGTAGGAGATGTCACCGGTGCCGTCGGCCTTCTCCAGCCCGCCGATGCGGTGCTCCAGGCCGGCGGTGCCCGGCACCGCCCAGGGGCGGGCCAGCGTTTCCGGATCGCGTTGGTACGGCAGGAACTGGCCATCCGGCCCGTTGGGCTCCGCGGCGAACTCCACCGACAGATCGGACAGGTCGGAGATCTCCGGCAGCAGCCAGGGCTCCGAGCCGTTGGCCAGGTAGCCGTCGGAGAGCAGCATCACCGGGGTGCGGTACGTGACGGCGATCCGGCACGCCTCCAGGGCCGCGTAGAAGCAGTCCGACGGCGAGCGCGGCGCGATGATCGCGACCGGCGCCTCGCCGTGCCGGCCGTGCAACGCCATCGCGAGGTCGGCCTGCTCGGTCTTGGTCGGCATGCCGGTGGACGGGCCGGCGCGCTGCACGTCCACGACCACCAGTGGCAGCTCCAGCGCCACGGCCAGGCTGACCGTCTCGCTCTTCAGGGCGACACCGGGGCCGCTGCTCGTGGTGACCCCGATCGCGCCGCCGTAGCTGGCGCCGAGCGCGGCCCCGGCCGCCGCGATCTCGTCCTCGGCCTGGAACGTGGTCACGCCGAACCGCTTGTGCTTGGACAGCTCGTGCAGGATGTCGCTGGCCGGGGTGATCGGGTACGCCCCGAGGAACACCGGCAGACCGCTGCGCACTCCGGCCGCCACCAGCCCGTACGCCAGCGCCACGTTCCCCGTGATGTTCCGGTACGTGCCGGGCGGCAGCTTGGCGGGCTTCACCTCGTACTGGACCGCGAAGTCCTCGGTGGTCTCGCCGTAGTTCCAGCCGGCCTTCAGCGCGGCGACGTTGGCGTCGGCCAGTTCGGGCCGGGCGGCGAACTTGCGCTGGAGGAAGGTGACCGTGCCTTCGATCGGCCGGTGGTACATCCAGGAGACCAGGCCGAGCGCGAACATGTTCTTCGCCCGCTCGGCTTCCTTCCTGGAGAGGCTGAACTCCTCCAGCGCGCGCACGGTCATGCTGGTCAACGCGACCTCGCGGAGCTGGTATCCCTCCAGTGAGCCGTCCTCAAGGGGACTGGCGGCGTAGCCGACCTTGGCCAGGGCGCGTTTGGTGAACTCGTCGGTGTTGACGATGATCTCCGCGCCGCCAGGCAGGTCGGTGAGGTTGGACTTCAGCGCGGCCGGGTTCATCGCGACCAGCACGTCGGGCGCGTCGCCGGGGGTCAGGATGTCGGTGTCGGCGAAGTGGACCTGGAAGCTCGACACGCCGGGCAGGGTGCCGGCGGGAGCGCGGATCTCGGCGGGGAAGTTCGGCAGGGTGGACAGGTCGTTGCCCAGCTGCGCGGTCTCCGAGGTGAACCGGTCGCCGGTGAGCTGCATTCCGTCCCCGGAGTCGCCAGCGAAACGGATGACCACCCGATCCAGTTGCCGGGTCTGTTTGGTCACGTGTCAGACCTCCTCTGTAGGACCGGGCTAGTCCCGCGGCGGCTGGCGCCGCGTCGCCCCGGCCGGGGGTGTCGCCGGGCGCCGATCGCTACTTAGCCGATGCTACGTCGCTGCCGGCCGGCCGCGCCGCAGGCCGTCCGGGATCCGCCAACCGACAGCTGTCGAGGCACATCCGCGACGACCGGTCGCCGACCACGCCCCGACAGGCCTGGGTGCTCGGACATTCGGCTCATGCTCGGCGCCTCAGGTTACGCCTCGGGGCGTCGCGGCGGTGTTCCCGGTCCGCTCGCCCCGGGTGATCCCGGTCAGTTCTCCGGCTCGTTGTCCGGCTGGTTGTCCGGGCCCGTGGACGGGGAGCCGGATGGCGCCGGGTCCGACGGCTCGCCGCCCGGCTCGGGAAACGCCGTTGGCCCTCCGACCTGCGTGAATCCGCTGCCGGACCACCGGTAGCTGCGGTCCTGGCGCCTCGGCTCCTCGGGATCGTCGGAGATGTCGCCGATGCCCACCGTGATCACTCCGTTGCGGCCGGCGCTGATGCTGTCGATGAACTGGGCCGAGTTCTCCCCGGTCACCACGTACCCCATCGCCTGGACCGTCCCGGGGCCGTCGGGGACGCGCAGCCCGATCACGCCGCTGGTGAACTCGGTGCTCGGCTCGCCGGCGTCGAGTGTGGTGACGATCTCCTCGCCGCTGGCGCCGTCGAGGTTGGCGTACCTGGCGCCGCCGGCGGCGATCCGCCAGAGGCAACCGGCCGAGTCTGTCGCGGAGCCGTCGTCGAAGTCCAACTCCCCTCCGGGACAGCTGTCCCGGGTGCTCATCGGGGGGACCTGCACGGTGGCGTTGCGCAGGTCCAACTGGCGCGGGCCCCTGGGCTTCGACGTGGCGCCACCGTCCTTCTTGCCGGTCGTCGGGCTCCGCGGCGCGTCGGACGGCGACGGGGACACGCTGCCGGCGGCGCGCGGCGGCCGGTCGGCCGGTTTCGTCTGGTCCGCGTTGCCGCCGAGCGAGGTGAGCGCCACCCCGGCGCCCACGACCAGGACCAGCGAGGCCGCTGCGG
>WHSM01000456.1 GCA_009380105.1 Micromonosporaceae bacterium | reverse complement strand
GCCACCCTCTTCGCCGAGGCCGCCGAACGCGCCCGGGTACGCCGGCACCTCCTGATCAGCGCCATGGGCCTGGACCGCGTCGACCGGCTCCCGGCCGAGGACGTGTTCGGGGCGTACCTGCGGGCGAAAGCCGCTTCGGAGGACGATCTCCGACAGCGTGACCTGGACTGGACGATTCTGCGGCCCGGCCGGCTCACTGACGATCCGGGCACGGGCCTGGTCACACTCGGCCCGCCGCCGGTCCCGCGCGGCGAGATCGCCAGGCAGGATGTCGCCGACGTGCTGGTCGCCCTGCTCGACATGCCGGACAGCGCCGGACTGACCCTGGAGCTGGTGGTGGGAAGGACGCCGATCAGGGAAGCGGTGCGTTCACTCCGTTGAGTGACTGTTGTTGCTGGCCTGTCGCCGTTTCGGACTACCGCGCCAACCATCGACAGTGTTGAATACGCGCATGATTGCCACCCGGACTTCACTGCTGGCCGGCGCGCTCGTCGCCGGCCTGGCGCTCGTATTCGCCCCGGCCGCCTCCGCGGGCATCACCCCGGTGGAGGTGCAACTGCTCGGGCTCAACGACTTCCACGGACACCTGGAGTCGCACACCCCGGGCACCGTCCGGGAGTTCCCGGACTCTGACCCGGTGCGGGCCGGCGGCGCCGAGTACCTCGCCACCCACGTGAGGGACCTGCGGGAGACCAACCCCAACACGATGGTGGTCTCCGCGGGCGACCTGATCGGCGCCAGCCCGCTGCTGTCGGCGCTGTTCCACGACGAGCCGACGGTCGAGGCGATGAACAAGATCGGCCTGGATCTCAACGCCGTCGGCAACCACGAGTTCGACGAGGGCGCGGCGGAGCTGCTGCGGATGCAGAACGGCGGCTGCCACCCCGGCGACGGCTGCCAGGACGGCGACGGGTTCGCCGGGGCCGACTTCGGCTTCCTCGCCGCCAACGTCGTCGACAAGCAGACCCGCAAACCGCTTTTCGCGCCGTACGCCGTCAAGAAGTTCGACGGCATCAAGGTCGGCTTCATCGGGATGACCCTGGAAGGCACCCCGGAGATCGTCACGCCGGACGGCGTCGCGGGCCTGGACTTCCTCGACGAGGCCGACACGGTCAACCGGTACGCCTCCGAGCTGCGCCGCAAGCACGGCGTCCGCGCGATCGTGGTGCTGCTGCACGAGGGCGGCGTGCAGACCTCGCCGTTCGGGATCAACGGCTGCAACGGCATCTCGGGCCCGATCGTGGACCTCGTCGGCCGCACCAGCAAGGCGATCGACCTGTTCGTGACCGGCCACACTCACCAGCCGTACACCTGCGACATCGACGGCCGGAAGGTGACCAGCGCGTCGTCGTTCGGCCGACTCGTCACCGACATCGACATGACGCTGGACCGGCGCAGCAAGGACGTCGCCGAGATTAAGGTGAACAACCGGATCGTCACGCAGACCGTCGACAAGGCCGACGACATCAGCGCTCTGATCGGCAAGTACGACGAGATCGCGGCGCCGCTGCGCGACCGGGTGATCGGCTCCACGTCTGCGGAGATCACCCGCACCGCCAACGCGGCCGGGGAGTCAGCTCTCGGGGACGTGATCGCCGACGCGCAGGTGGAGGCGACGGCCGACGCCGACAAGGGCGACGCGGTGGCGGCGTTCATGAACCCGGGCGGCATCCGCGCTGACATCGACGCCGGTGACGTCACGTACGGCGAGGCGTTCACCGTCCAGCCGTTCGGCAACTCGCTGGTCACGATGAGTCTGACCGGAGCCCAGCTCGACACGCTGTTGGAGCAGCAGTGGTGCGGCCAGTCGTTCCCGCGGATCCTGCAGGTGTCGGCCGGCTTCAGCTACACCTGGGACGCCACGGCGCCGGCCTGCGACCGAGTCGACGCGTCGACCATCGCGATCGACGGGGTCGCGGTCGACCCGTCGGCGAGCTACCGGATCACGGTGAACTCGTTCCTCGCCTCCGGCGGCGACCTGTTCCACGTGCTGCCGGACGGCGCCGACCGGCTCGGCGGTGAGATCGACCTGGACGCGCTGGAGGCGTACTTCGTCGCGCACTCGCCGGTCGCGCCGGGGACGCAGGACCGGATCACCCGCCTGAACTGACGGCACTCACCTCACCGACCCGCCGTCCGTCGCCGGCTACGATCCGGCGATGGACGGCGGTGTCGTTATAGGAGGCTGGGGCGCTGTCGCGGCGGGGTCTGTGGCCGCGGCGGCGGTGTGTGGCGTCATCGGCGCGCTGTCCGGGCCGTTGCTGGCGCGGCCGGCGTACCGGCTGTCGGTGGACACTGGCGAGCCGGCACGGGGGACGTGCGGAGACTGCGACGCCGCGCTGGGGTGGTTCTCTGTCGCGCCGTGCCCGTCGTGTGGACGGCGGCTCGGTCCGCCGGCCTGGGCGCTCGCGGTGGTCGCGGCGGTCGCGTGCGCGGGGATCGGCTGGCGGTTCGGCTTCTCGGCGGCGCTCGTGCCCTATGTGTTGCTGGCCTTGCTGGGGGTGCTGCTCGGTGCGATCGACCTGGCGTGCCTGCGACTGCCGGACGTGCTGGTCAAACCCGGGTTCGTCGTCGGCTTGGTGCTGCTCGCGGCGTTGTCCTTCGGCTCCTGGGAGTCGTTGCTGCGGAGCCTGGCCGCCGCCGCGCTGCTCGCCGTCGGCTACCTCGTGTTGGCGTTGCTTCCGGGAGCCAATCTCGGGTACGGCGACGTGAAGCTCGCCGGGCTGCTCGGGCTGTTCCTCGGGTGGCTCGGGTGGCGCGAGGTGCTGATCGGCGCGGTGCTGCCGTTCCTGCTCAACGGCGTGGTGGCGGTGGTGCTGCTGGCACTGCGCCGGGTGAACCGGCGCACCCTGGTGCCCTTCGGCCCCGCGATGCTGGTCGGCGCCTGGCTCGCGATCGTCGCCCAGCTCCCACTCTCGTAGCAGTCGATCACTCGTCGGTCCCCCTGCAGTCGCCCGCGTCGCGTATTGCGCAGCAGCCTGCCCGATGAGTGATCAACAACGGGTGGTCCGCCAGGATCTCCCGCGTCATTGGACCCGAATCGTGAAACTCGCCGGCCGGGTCTCCTGATCGGGGTCCAATGCTCCCCGCCAGCCAGGGCCTCCTGTCCGTAAGCCGACAACTGGCCAATGTCGGCTGGTTGACAGTCCACATCGCTGTGTCGAGGTCGGCCATGTCCACCACGGACCCCGTAGTCCGACGTATTGCCGTAGATCGGGCGTCCCTACTCGGGTGAACGGGGGAGTCGGGTGACGCG
>WHSM01000055.1 GCA_009380105.1 Micromonosporaceae bacterium | reverse complement strand
CACCGCGACATCAAGCCCGGCAACCTGCTGGTCACACCGGACGGCACGGTGAAGGTGCTCGACTTCGGCATCGCGCGCCTGCAGAGCGCCACGCAGGCCGCGCTCACCCGTGCCGCCACGGTCGTGGGGACCAGCCACTACATGGCGCCCGAACAGGCGTCCGGCGGGCCGCCGGACGCCCGTGCTGATCTATACGCACTGGGCTGCGTGATCTACGCGATGCTCACCGGGGCGCCGCCGTTCGAGGGCGAGAACCCGATGGGGGTGCTGTACCAGCATCTGCACTCAGCGCCGACCCCGGTGCGCGAACGCAGGCCGGATGTTCCGGCGGCGCTCGACGAGCTGGTGGGCGGGCTGCTCGCCAAAGCGCCGGAGGACCGGCCCGGCTCGGCGGTCGATGTGCGGGCCAGATTGGCGGCCCTGTCCAGCCAGCCCGGCCACACGTCGGTGATGCCGACGGTGGCGCAGAGCGCGGCCGCAACGCCGGGCGCCACGGGGGGCGGCGGGGCGGCCGACGGCAACGCGGGCTTCTCAGGTCGCGCAGCGGTGCCACCAGCCGCCCCGGGATCCGACACCGACCTCCATCCGCAGCCAGAGGGCGAGACCTGGTCCGACCGCGCCCGGCGCGGCTGGGTGCTGCCGGCGGCGGCCGGCGCGGTGATCGGCCTCATCGTGCTGCTTCTGATCGCTCTCGCGCTGATGCCGGACGGCGAGCGCACCCCGCGCGCCAAGCCGCCTGCCGAGACAGCGGAGTCGCAGTCGCCGTCGCCGTCCCCCACGCCGAGCCCGACCGCCACGAATCCGGCCGGGCGGCTCGCCGAGCTGCGGGAACAGCTCGGCAAACAGATCGACGCCGGGGCGGTCGAGGGCGAGGCGGGCCCGAAACTCAGCGAACTGCTCGACAAGATCGGCGAGGACATCCAGAAGGGCAAGTTGGGGGACGCCACGAAGCACACCGCCGAGTTCCGCGAGAAGCTCGGCGAATTCGCCGACAAAGGCGAGGTCACCGCCGCCGCGCAGAACACGCTCAACGGCTACGCCGACCGACTGGCCCAGGTGCTACCACCCCCGGAAGACGGCGACGGCGACGAAGAAGACGACGACGAAAAGGGCAAGGGCCGAGGCAAAGGCAAGAAGGACGACTGAGCCGGCTCAGGGGCTGTGCTTGTCGTAGACCATCCGCAGGCCGATCAGGGTGAGGTTGGGCTCGTGGTGAGTCACCGTGTCGCACTCGCCGATCACAAGCGGCGCCAGGCCACCTGTGGCCACCACCGCCTCCACCGAGCCGAGCTCGGCGACCATGCGGCGCACCAGGCCGTCCACCTGGCCCGCGAAGCCGTAGTACAAGCCGGACTGCAGGCACTCCACCGTGTTCTTGCCGATCACCGAACGCGGCGGCGCCGGCTCCACCCGGCGCAACTGCGCGGCCCGCGCCGCGAGCGCGTCGAAGGAGATCTCGATCCCCGGGGCGAACGCGCCGCCCAGGAACTCGCCCCGCTCGCTGATCACGTCGAAGTTGGTCGTGGTGCCGAAGTCCACGACGATCGTCGGCCCCCCGTACAAGGTGAACGCCGCGAGCGTGTTCACCACCCGGTCCGTGCCGACCTCCTTCGGATTGTCGATCGCCAGGTGCACGCCCGTGCGCACGCCGGGCTCCACGATCACAGTGGGCACCCCGGGGTAGTAACGGCCCAGCATGGCGCGCAACTCCCGCAGCACCGACGGTACGGTGGAGCAGACGGCCGCGCCGGTGATCTGCACGTCGTCGCCGTGCAGCAGCCCGCGGTAGATCAACGCCAACTCGTCAGCGGTCGCCCGGGCGTCGGTCTTGATCCGCCACGAGTGCACCAGCTTCTCGCCCTCGAAGGTCGCCAGCACGGTGTTGGTGTTGCCGACGTCGATACAGAGCAGCATCTGCCTACTCCCCTTCAGGAAGGCCGGCGTGGCGCGGCCGCTCGGACGGGCCGGCGTCGCGCGGCCGGAGGTCCAGTGCGATGTCCAGAATCGGTGACGAGTGGGTCAACGCGCCGACCGAAAGGTAGTCGACGCCGGTCTCGGCGTATTCGCGGGCCCGATCGAGGGTCAGCCCGCCGGTCGCCTCCAGCTCGGCGCGCTCCCCCACCGCCTTCACCACGTCCCGGAGGAGGTCCGGGGACATGTTGTCGCAGAGCAGGAAGTCGGCTCCGGCATCGACGGCCTCCACGGCCTCGTCCACAGTGGTCACTTCCACCTGCGCCGGCACGTCGGGGAACCGCTCCCGCACGCGCTGGTAGGCGGCGGTCAGGCTCCCGGCGGCCAGCTTGTGGTTGTCCTTGATCATGGCCGCGTCGTACAGGCCAATGCGCTTGTTGGTCCCGCCGCCGGCCCGCACCGCGTACTTCTCCAGGATGCGGAGGCCAGGCGTGGTCTTGCGGGTGTCCAGCACCTGCGCCTTCGTGCCTTGCAGCGCGTCGGCCCACCTACGGGTGTGCGTGGCGACGCCGCTCATCCGGCAGAGCAGGTTCAGCGCGGGCCGCTCCCCCGTGAGCAGCGCTCGCGTGGGTCCGGTGATCACGGCGAGCACGTCGTCACGGCGTACCGCCGCCCCATCGGCGACGAGCGGCTCGAAGCGCGACGCGCCCTCCGACGCGAGATCGAAGACGGCGGCCGCGACCGCCAGCCCGGCGACCACGCCGTCGGCGCGGGCCACCAGCTCGGCGGTGTCGGTCTGAGCGGCGTCGATGGTGGCCGCGCCGGTCACGTCCGTCCCGGTCGGCCCGCCCAGGTCTTCTTCCAGGGCGGTACGGGCGATCCGCGCCACCGCCTCAGGGTCCAGCCCCGCGGCGGCGAGTGCGTCCAGAGTGGACTGCTTCATCGCATCGGCTCCCAGCGCTCGCGTAGCTCGCCCGCCTGCAGCGTGATCGCCAGATGACCCCGCCAGGCGTCGTCGGCCTCCGGGTGGTCCTCCCGCCAGTGCGAGCCGCGCGTCTCCCGACGGGCATGGGCGGCGGCGAAGAGGGCGGCGGCCACGGTGAGCAGGTTCGTCGTCTCCCACGTCTCGGTGCGCGGCGTGCCCCGGGTCGCGCCGAGGCGGGCCAGCGTCACCGCGACGTCGGCGAGCGAGTCGGCCGAGCGCAGCACCCCGGTGCCGGCGGTCATGGCGCGCTGCAACTCGTCCCGCACGGCGGCGTCGACCACCGCCGTCGCAGCGCCCTCGTGGCGGGCGCCGGCCCCGTGCTCAGCGTCGGGCTCGGCCCGGGGTTCGGCCTGCGGCGGCAGGTCGGCGGCGACGTCGGTCGCGATCCGCCGCGCGAAGACCAGCCCTTCGAGCAGGGAGTTCGACGCGAGCCGGTTGGCGCCGTGCACGCCGGTGCAGGCCACCTCGCCGCACGCGTAAAGACCTTTCACGGTGGTACGGCCGCGCAGGTCGGTCCGCACACCGCCGGACGCGTAGTGCGCCGCCGGCGTGACCGGGATCAGGTCCGCGACCGGGTTCACGCCGACGGCGCGGCAGCTCGCCAGAATCGTCGGGAACCGGCTTTCGAGCGTCTCCGCGCCGAGCTGCCGCGCATCCAACGAGACGTGAGCGTTGCCCTCCGCGCGCATCACCCGCAGGATCGCCTTCGCCACCACGTCCCGCGGCGCCAGCTCCGCCAACTCGTGCTGGCCGACCATGAACCGCTTGCCGTCCCCGTCCACGAGATGCGCGCCCTCACCCCGCAGCGCCTCGCTCACCAATGGCTGCTGGCCCCTGCCCTCAGGGATGTGGAGCGCGGTCGGATGGAACTGCACGAACTCCACGTCCGTGACCTCGGCGCCGGCGCGCAACGCCAGCGCGATGCCGTCCCCGGTGGAGACCGACGGGTTGGTGGTGGCGCTGTAGATCTGCCCCATGCCGCCCGTGGCCAGCACCACCGCCCGGGCCAGCACAGCGCCGACGCCGTCCGCGGCGCCCTCACCCAGGACGTGCAGGGTCAGGCCGCACGCTGTGCCATCGGCGCTCCGCAGCAGGTCCACCACCAGAGCGTGCTCGATCAACCGGATCCACGGATCGCGACGCACGGCGTGATGAAGGGCGCGCTGCACCTCGGCTCCGGTGGCGTCTCCCCCGGCGTGCACGACCCGGTCAGCGTGATGGCCGCCCTCCCTCGTGAGCATCAGCGAGCCGTCCGGATGGCGATCGAACTCAGCGCCGAACCGGATCAGCTCGCGCACCCGCGCGGGGCCCTCGCGGACCAGGACGTCGACCGCGGCCGGGTCGCACAGCCCGACTCCGGCCGTCACGGTGTCCTCCGCGTGCGCCGCCGGGGAGTCTGACGGGTCCAACACCGCCGCGATGCCTCCCTGCGCCCAGCGGGTGGAGCCGTCGTCGATGTTCACCTTCGTGACGACGGTGACGTGCAGACCGGCTTCGCGCAGGTACAACGCCGTGGTCAACCCGGCGATGCCGGAGCCGACGACCACCACGTCAGTGGTCTCCGTCCAGCCCGGCTCCGGCGCGGGGAGCCGGCTCGGCAGGGTCAGCTTGTCAGGCTCTTGCGGCTCTGGCGCGTCGTCGTCGCTCACCCGGTCACGTCCCCACGTGCCAGATCCTGCGCCATGCCCTCGACGGCGCCGGCGGGGTCGCTGCCCAGCTCGATGACACGGTTGTCGCGGTCCACGTGCACCACACGCGGCTGGAAGGTCCGCGCTTCGGCGTCGTCCATCTGGGCGTACGAGATCAGGATGACCAGGTCGCCCGGGTGCACCAGATGCGCGGCGGCGCCGTTGATGCCGATCGCGCCGGCGCCTCGCTGGCCGCCGATCACGTAGGTCTCCAGGCGCGCTCCGTTGGTGATGTCCACGATGGACACCTGCTCGCCGGGCAGCAGGTCCGCGGCGTCCAGCAGATCCTGGTCCACGGTGCAGGAGCCGACGTAGTGCAGGTCGGCCTGGGTCACCGTGGCCCGGTGGATCTTCGACTTCAGCATCGCGCGCATCATCGGCCCGCTCCTCCTAGCTCCGCGCCGGACTCCAGCCGCTCGTCGGGTCTCGTCCCTCGTCGGGGTTCAGCCCCTCGCTGGACCGCAATGTGACCCGGACGTTGTCGATCAGTCGGGTGCGGCCCATCCGGGCGGCGACCAGGAGCCGCGCCTCACCTCGCTGCGGCGCCGGACCGAGGTCAGTGCCGGTGAGCACCAGATAGTCCGGGCGCACGCGCGGCTCGGCGTCGATCACGTCCTGGGCGGCCTGTGCGGCCTTTGCCGGCCCTTCAGACGCCGCCTCCTGGCCCGCGAACAGCGCTCGAGACAGCGTCAGCGCGGCGGCCCGCTCCTCGGGCGACAGGTAACGGTTGCGGCTGGACAGCGCCAACCCGTCCGCTTCCCTGATGGTCGGCGCGGCGACGATCTCGGTGGGCACATCGAGGTCGCGGACCATCCGGCGTACCAGACTGATCTGTTGGTAGTCCTTCTCACCGAAGTACGCGATGTCAGGACGGGTCAGGTGCAGCAGCTTCAACACCACTGTGAGCACCCCGTGGAAGAATCCCGGACGGCTGGCGCCCTCCAGCGTCTCGCCGAGCGAGCCCGGGTTGACCCGGATCTGAGGCTGCCCGTACGGATAGATCACGTCCTCGGTCGGCGTGAAGACCACGTCCACGCCGTGCCGCTCGCAGACCGCGAGATCGGCATCCAAGCTACGTGGGTAGCGGTCGAGATCCTCGTTCGGACCGAACTGCAACGGGTTGACGAAGATGGTGCAGATCACGGCGTCCGCGGCGGCGCGGGCCGCTGCCAGCAGCGAGGCGTGGCCCTCGTGCAGCGCGCCCATCGTCATCACCACGGCCACCCGGCCGGTCAACGCGTCACGCGCCTCCGCCAGGGACGCGCGGTCCTGGACGACTCTCACGTCGCCGCCCCCTGCTGCGGCGTCGCGAGCACCTCCAACAGCGCCTCGGCGTTGACGCTGCGCAGCTGGCCGGAGCCGATCGCGCGGTCAGCGGTGCGCCTGGCCAGGGCGACGTACGCCGCCACCGAGTCCGGAGCCCGCTGGCTCAGGGTCCGCAGATGGCCGGCGACCGTGCCGGCGTCACCCCGCGCCACCGGACCGGTCAACGCGCCGTCGCCGAGACGCAGGGTGTTGTCGAGCGCGGCGGAGAGCAGCGGAGCGATCATGCGCTCGGGGTGACTGACGCCGGCTTCCCGGAGCAGGTCCATCACCTCGTTGATGAGGGTGGCGATGTGGTTGGCGCCGTGCGCCAGCGCCGCGTGATAGAGGCGCCGGTCGTCCTCGGCGACCCACTCGGGCTCACCGCCCATCTCCACGACGAGCACCTCGGCGACCGGGCGCAGCGGCTCGGGCGCGGTGACGCCGTACGAGATCCCGGAGATCCGGTCCAGGTCCTCGGGGCGGCCGGTGAACGTCATGACGGGATGCAGCGCGAGCGGCAGGGCGCCGCGCGCGGTCGCGGGAGCCAGCACCTCGACGCCGTGTGCCCCGGAGGTGTGGGCGATCAACTGACCTTCCCGGATCGCGCCTGGCGCGCCTCCCACCCGGCCCTCAGCAGGTCCATCACGCGTGGGCTGGCCAGACATGTCCGCCAGCCCCTGCACGAGCTGGCCGAGCGTGTCGTCCGGGACCGCTAGCAGCACCAGGTCGGCGCGTGCGACGACCTGGTCGGCAGCCATGATCTGGGCTTCGGGGAGCAGCCGTGCCACGCGCGCCCTGGAGGCGGCGGAGACGGCGGTGGCAGCGACGACGCGGTGGCCGGCGCGGCGTAGCGCGGCGCCGAGCACAGAACCCACTCGACCGGCGCCGATGACTCCGACATCGAGTCGGCCGGGCCGCTCGGCAGGAGTACGCGGCTGTGCGCTCATCTCAACGATCCAGTCCTCAGATTCGGGTACCGGTCGCCGCCAGTATGCGCTGTTTCGGCAGCGTCACGCAGGGCCCAGTGACAACGTTCACTCGCCGCCTGACCGCCCTCACGCCCACCGGCCATGCGGGACGCGCCGCTCCCTCCGCGAGATCTCCTCAGATCGCGCGCCCGTGCGGGAGGATGCCTCACGTGGTGCCGTGGCGGGAGGCGATGGATAGCGCGCTGTACGGTGCGGGCGGCTTCTTCGTCCGACATGCGCCGGCCGATCACTTCCGCACCAGCGCCACCGCGTCGCCGCTGTTCGCCACCGCCATCGCCACACTGGTGGCCCGCGTTGACGCGGCGCTCGACCGGCCGGACCAGCTCGACGTGGTCGACGTCGGCGCGGGGCGTGGGGAGTTGCTGCTCGGCCTCGCCGCCACGCTTCCGAACGAGGTGCGCGAGCGCGCCCGCTTCGTGGCCGTGGAGCGCGCCGAGCGCCCGGATGACCTTCCGGAATGGGTCGAATGGCGAGGCGATCCGCCCCGAGAGATCACCGGGATGCTGCTGGCCACGGAGTGGCTGGACAACGTACCGCTGAATGTGGCGGAAGCCGACGACACGGGTGAGCCGCGGCAGGTGCTGGTGGACGCGCGGACCGGGGCGGAAACGCTCGGCGGCGCGATGGCGCCGGAAGACGCCGCGTGGCTGAAGCGGTGGTGGCCGCTCACCGATCCCGGCGCCCGCGCTGAGGTCGGCGCCACCCGCGACACCGCCTGGGTCAACGCGGTGCGCACGGTGCGCCGAGGCGTGGCGCTGGCGGTCGACTACGGCCACGTCGCGCAGGCGCGGCCGGTTGGGGGGACGCTGGCCGGATACCGGGACGGGCGGCAGGTGTCTCCTGTGCCCGACGGGGCCCGCGACCTGACTGCGCATGTGGCGTTCGACGCGGCCGCGGCGGCTGGCGAGCAGGCAGCCGGGGCGGCGTCCCAGTTGCTCGACCAGCGCTCGGCGCTGCGGTCGCTGGGCGTGATCGGAGCCCGCCCCTCGCTGGAGCTCGCATCGGAGGACCCGCGGCGGTACGTGCGCGAGTTGGCGTCCGCCACCCAGGCGGCCGAACTGATCGACAGACACGGCCTGGGCGGCCACTACTGGTTGGTTCAGCCCGTCCGAGTCGCCGTACCTCTGGGATGACCGAATGTCACACCAGAGGTACGCTGGACAGCATGAGCGCGAAAGTGACCCTCTCGTTCTCGGAGCAGACGATCGCCGACGCCCGGGAATGGGCGCAACGCGACGGTGTGTCACTGTCCGCGTGGATCGACCGCGCCGCCAAGGAGCGCGCGATGCGCGAGATCTTCACCGCCCACGCCGCCGCGATCAGACGCGCCGGCCTGGACGACGAAGAGGCGGCGCTGGCCGACGAACGTGAGATCGCCGCGGTCGACGCGGAGCTCTACGCCAGGCCGGGCCGTGCGGCGCGGTGAAGTCTGGCTGATCCAAGGAGCGCGCGAACGACTCGGACTGATCGTCAGCTCCGACGTGTTCAACGGCACCGACGTGCCGGTGCTGATCACCGCTGAAGTGACCGAGCGGGACGAGTTGCGGGACTCGCCGCTCGCTGTGGAACTTGACGACTACTACGTCCTCCCCGACCGGCTCTCATCCCCGCTGAAGCGCTGGTTCCACGAGCGGGTCACCGTCGCCGACACCAACACCATGCGAAAGGTCTCCCGCGCTCTACGCATCCTCCAGGACCTCTGATCCACAGCAGCCGCTGGGCGTGGTCACGGTGATCTCCCCGTTCGACGACTTGTGGAGTTTTCGTTGCTTCGCGGCCCCTGGGGAGCCTGTTGCGCTTTGGGTTCGGCGTCTTGTCGGGTTCTTTGGCGCCGGTGAGCCGGGTGGGGTGAGGTGCCTGGGGTGCCTGTGGTGGCTGGCGCTGAGGGCGCCGGCCCTCTGCCTGGGTTCTATCCCGTCTGGAGTTGGGCGATGGTGACGCCTCGGGTGGCGAGTTTGAGCAGGTTGGTGACCGCGCTGGCGAAGGAGAGTTCGGCTTGGGCGGCGGCTAGGCCGCGGCGGGTGAAGCGGCGCAGCCCGCGGCGGGTGAAGCGGCGCAGCCCGCGGCGGTCTTTGAGCCAGGCGTTGGGCGCTTCGATCATGGGGGCGCGGCGTTTGTAGAGGGCGTGGCCTTCGGGTGTGCGCAGCCGGTGGTTGATCTGCTCGCGGCCGGTGGTGTGCTCGGGTGGGTCGCCGGCAGCTGGTTCGGTGGCGGCGCGTTGGTTGATGGCGCGGCGTTTGGCGTCGGGGATGAGCCGGTCTGGGCCGTCGGCGTCGAGGTTGGCGGCCGAGTCGTAGCCGGCGTCGCCGATCATCGTGCCGACTTGCAGGTCGTCGCGGCCGGTGCGCCGGGCTAGTTCGGCGGCGGTGGCGACGACGTCGTTGACGGTGGGTGTGAACTGCTCGACGTCGCATGCGTCTTGGGTGGCGCGGGCGGTGAGGATGAACTCGTCGCCGCTGGCCGAGGTTTGGCAGTTGTAGCCCTGGATCCAGCCGTTGCGGGTCTTGAGCAGCCGCGAGTCCGGGTCGGTCAGGTTCGCCTTGAACGTGTCCGGGGGCTCGCCGGCGTTTTCGGTCTGCCCGGCGGCGCCTGCTGCGGCGCCGGCGCCTGTGTCGCCGGCCTCGCCGTGCTGGGCGAGGGCGGCCTGGCAGGCGGCGCGGGCCTTGCGGACCCGGTGGTGCTCCTCGACCGGAACCGCCGGCCGCCCCACCGGCTTGCCCCCGGCGGCGCGGGCCCGCTCGGCCCGGGCCCGCCACGCCTGGAGGAGGGCCTGGGCTTTGCCGCGTTCGCGGTCCAGGCGCGTCTTGGCCGCCACGAGGGGGTCGGCGCCTCGGGGCCGCCCGCCTTTCGGCGCGGTCTGCTCATAGCCGCGGGCGCGTTCGGCCCGCTCACGCCGGGCCTGCTCGGCGGCGCCGCGGCGCGCCTGGACCTGCCCCAACGCCTGGTTGATGCGCTCCCCGCGGCGGGTGCGGTCACCCATCCCCGCCGGCGGCTCGTCGCCCCGGCTGTCCTCGCCGAACAGGGCGTCGTCGGCCTCATCGGCGGCGGCGACCGTGGTGAGGAACTCCTCGGCCAGCCTGCGCAGACGCGCCTCGCCGCGGTTGGCGTCCTTGGACGCGTTCGCCGCGATCTTCGTCCCGTCGAAGGCCACCACCCCCAACGACACCATGCCCAACTCGGCGGCCAACACCAGCGACTCGGTCAACAGATCGGCCAACGCCGCCTCGTGGTCCTCGCCGAACCGCGCGAGGACCGTGTGATCCGGCACGTCCTGCGCGCAAATCACCCGAAACGCCACATCGGTGTGGCACAGCCGCTCGATCCGCCGCGACGAGGACTGCCCATGCGCCATCGCGTACACGAACAACGTCAACAGCATGTCCGGGTCAAAGCCCCGACGACCCACCCCGCCCAACCTCGCCCGGGCGTGAAACGCCAACGTGTCCAACCGCTCCACCGCCGCGATCACAAACCACACCAAATGATCATCCGGCAGCCAGTCCAGCATCGACGGCGGCAGCAGAAACTCCTGCCCACGATCAACCAGCCGATACGACCTCGCCATGCCAACAATTCTCCCAAACAGCACTCAACCAGGGCGAAACGACACACCACCACGAGGACATCAAAAAGCAACAGGCTCTGGGAAGCAACGGTTCATCGATAAACCGTTGCGACGGGCGACGGGCGGCGGGCGTGCGGCGCGGCGGGCGGCGGGCGGGCGTGGGACGATGCTTCGCGTGACGCGGGAACTGATCGTCGGCACCGGCGCCGGGCTCGACACGGCCGACATGGTGCTCAACATCGGGCCGCAGCACCCCTCGACGCACGGCGTGCTGCGACTCAAGCTCAACCTCGACGGCGAGCGCGTGAAGTCGGCCGAGCCGATCATCGGCTACATGCACCGCGGCGCCGAGAAACTTTTCGAGGTACGCGACTATCGCCAGATCATCGTGCTCGCCAACCGGCACGACTGGCTGTCGGCGTTCTCCAACGAGCTCGGCGTCGTCCTCGCTGTGGAGCGCCTGATGGGCTTGGAGGTGCCGGAGCGGGCGATCTGGCTGCGCACCGCGCTCGCCGAGCTCAACCGGGTGCTCAATCATCTGATGTTCCTCGGCTCGTACCCGCTGGAGATCGGCGCGATCACGCCGGTGTTCTACGCGTTCCGGGAGCGCGAGACGCTCCAGGCCGTCATGGAGGAGATCTCCGGCGGTCGGATGCACTACATGTTCAACCGGGTCGGCGGCCTGAAGGAAGAGGCACCGGCGGGCTGGACCAGTCGGGCGCGCACCGCCATCGACACCGTGCGCAAAGGGATGAAGGACATCGACAACCTGATCCGGCGCAACGACATCTTCATGGCCCGGACGGTCGGGGTCGGCGTGCTGTCGGCGGCCGACGCGGCGGGGTACGGGGCGTCCGGCCCGGTCGCCCGTGCGTCCGGACTCGACTTCGACCTGCGCCGTGACGAGCCTTATCTGGGGTACGGAGAGCTGGACGTGCCGGTGGTGACGCGCGCCGCCGGAGACTGTCACTCTCGCTTCGAGTGCCTGTTGGATCAGGTGTACGTGTCCCTGGATCTCGCAACCCAGTGCCTGGACCGGCTGGACCGGCTCACCGGGCCGATCAACGTGCGGCTGCCGAAGGTGGTCAAGGCTCCGGAGGGACACACGTACGCCTGGACCGAGAATCCCCTCGGGATCAACGGCTACTACCTGGTGTCCCGGGGCGAGAAGACCCCGTGGCGGATGAAGCTGCGCACCGCGTCGTACTCGAACGTGCAAGCGCTGGTGAGCCTGCTGCCAGGATGTCTGGTGCCGGATCTGATCGCGATCCTCGGCTCGATGTTCTTCGTGGTCGGCGACATCGACAAGTAGCGCTGGACGCCAGCGATGTGGCGCCGGGCGACAACGGCGTCCAGCGGCTACCAGCGGCGGGAGGCGGCCGCGCGGCTCGACGGCGACCTTTCGGACGCGCCGTTCCAGCCGGGGGCGAGCGGGTCGGCCTCGGCGCGTGGGCGCAGGTGCGTGTCGGGACGCAGCTCCCGCACGTCGGCGAGCTGACCGCCGCCGTTGCGGGTGTCGCTGTGGCCGACGTCGCCCTCGTACGCGCGGGCGCCGAATCGCACCTCCGCCGGCTGGGTCTGGCCACGCAGATCGGCCCAGGGGTCTCCTCCCCTGCGGCCAGAGTCACGGGTGGGCGACAGCGTCGGCTCGTCGTAGTCGTCGTCCGGGTCGGCGGCGCGCCGGTGACCGCCTCGACCGGAGGCGGGCGATGTTCGCCACGCCGCGGTCCGTTCATCGAGGCGATCGTGCCCATGGCGTCCGGCGGGCTGGTCGCCGAGGTCGTCGCTCAGCGGATCCCAGCGGCGCGGCGCCTCCAGCGCCGGGCGACTCGGCGCCGGGTTGTGACGCCACTGGCCGACTCCCTCGTCGTGTCGCCCGCCGACGTCGGCGGTGACCCTCGCTGGTTCGACGACGCGCTCGTGCAGATCGTTCCGTCGATTGTCGCGCGGGCTGGCGGGAGCCGCCGCGCGCGCCGAGGCGTGTCCGAAGCCGGCGGCCGCCCCACGCCGGGCGGGGCCGTTGGACATCGCCGCGCCGTTGGCGCCTCTGGAGCCGCCGGCGACGTGGCCGCGGCCGTCGGCGACGCTCGTGGCGCCCGCAGCTCCGACGGCCTTCGGCGCTGCGGCGCGCCGGTCCGGCAACTGGGAGCGGAGCTCCTCGACCTGCCCGGCCAGCGCCTCGATCTCCGCCTGCAGCACTCCGTGGATCTTCCGGGCGGCGGCCACCAGATCCTCGCGCACGTCTTCCCGGATCGCGTCGGTCTCGTCGTAGACCGTCTCCTCGAACTCTGCCCGCACCGTATCCACGTCGTCGCGCAAGGTCGTCGAGAGCCCGACGAGGACGACGGACATGATGGCGAGCACAGCAGCCACCCGAAGCGGACCTCCGCCCTGGCTCACCAGCAGCAGGATCGCCGCCAGCGGAGCCAGGCCCACTCCGGCCCAGAACACAATGGGGAGCCACCGCCCGCGCCATCCCGATGTGGTGTGGCTGGCAGGCATGGCGGACAGGTTACCGAGCGATCGCGGTAGCACGATAGGGGGAACTGACCAGTGATCCTGTCATTTTGCCTGTCGTACTACGGTAAGTCGCCTCCGATATAGACAGTCGGCGCCGCCTGGGTAGCAGAACGTAGATGATCTCCTGCTTCTGACCGATGGCCATCACGCGTGGTCATGGCGTGCGGTCATGGCGTCCGGTCATGGCGTCCGGTGATAACGCCCCGCCACGACTTCGCCGCCTCGTAGCACCGCGCGCACCAGTGGCACCCCGGGGCGATAGGCCAGATGCACGTACGACGGAGCGGCGAGCACCACCGCGTCAGCGCGCGTCCCGACACCCAGCCGGCCCACGTCCTCCCGACGCAGCGCCGCGGCGCCGCCGGCCGTCGCGGCAAGCACCGCCTCCTCGCACGTCATGCGCATCTCACGCACCGCCAGAGCGATCATGAACGGCATGCTGGAGGTGAAGCTGGTGCCAGGATTGCAGTCAGTGGCCAGCGCGACAGTCGCGCCCGCGTCGAGCAGACGCCGCGCGTCCGGGTACGGCGACCGGGTCGAGAACTCCGCTCCCGGCAGCAACGTGGCCACCGTGCCGGAGTCGGCGAGGGCGGCCACGTCACCGTCGGAGAGATAGGTGCAGTGGTCCGCGCTCGCGGCCCCCAGCTCCGCCGCGAGCCGCACCCCCGGACCGGGGCCGAGCTGGTTGGCGTGCACCCGCAACCCCAGCCCGCGGTCCCGCGCCGCCACGAGGATGGCGCGCGCCTGATCGGAGTCGAACGCCCCGCGCTCGCAGAACACGTCGGCCCAGCGGGCGTGCGGCGCGCACGCGTCGAGCATCTCCCCGGCCACGAGGGCCACATAGTCATCCGGTCGCTCGGAGTACTCCGGCGGCACGATATGCGCGCCGAGGTACGTCGTCTCCGAGGTGAGGCCGCCCGCCACGCGCAGGCACCGGGCTTCGTCGGCGACGCTCAGGCCGTACCCACTCTTGATCTCCAAAGCGGTGGTGCCCTGCGCGAGCGCCTCGTCGGCGAGCGCGCGGGCACGGGCCTCCAGGTCCGCGTCCGGCGCGGCCCGGGTCGCCGCCACAGTGGTGCGGATGCCGCCCGCCGTGTAGCGCTGGCCGGCCATCCGCGCGGCGAACTCCGCCGACCTGCCCCCGCCGAACACGATGTGGCTGTGGCTGTCCACGAAGCCCGGCAGCACGCAACCGCCGGCCGCGTCGACCCAGTGGTCGGCGTCGGGCGCCGACGCGCGCGGCCCGATCCAGGCGACCTTCCCGTCGTTGACGACCAGCGCCGCGTCGGAGAGGGTTCCCACCGGGCCGTCACCCGCCGACGGATCCGCGGTGACCAGCAGCCCGATGTGGTCCAGGAGCAGGCTGGTCACGACTGCTCGCCGCGTGCGGCCGGGGGCGCCTCACCCGTCTCCCGCATCGGCGTCCGCACCCCGGTCCGCTCCGCGACGTGCTCGGCGAGGTCGTAGCCGGCGTCCACGTGCCGGATCACACCCATGCCGGGGTCGTTGGTCAGCACCCGCTCGATCTTCTGCGCGGCGAGCGGCGTGCCGTCCGCCACGACCACCTGGCCGGCGTGGATCGAGCGGCCCATGCCGACGCCGCCGCCGTGGTGGAGGCTCACCCAGCTCGCGCCACTCGCCGTGTTGACCAGAGCATTGAGCAGCGGCCAGTCGGCGATCGCGTCCGAGCCGTCGGCCATGCCTTCGGTCTCCCGGTACGGCGACGCGACGCTGCCGCAGTCCAGGTGGTCGCGGCCGATCACGATCGGCGCCTTCAGCTCGCCGGAGGCCACCAGCTCGTTGAACCGCAGCCCGGCCCGGTGCCGCTCGCCGTGCCCGAGCCAGCAGATCCGCGCCGGCAGGCCCTGGAACGCCACCCGCTCCCCGGCCAGCGTGATCCAGCGCCGGAGCGACTCGTTGTCCGGGAACAGGTCCAGGATCGCCCGGTCCGTGGCCGCGATGTCGGCCGGATCGCCGGACAGCGCCACCCACCGGAACGGGCCCTTGCCCTCGCAGAACAACGGCCTGATGTACGCCGGCACGAACCCGGGAAAGGCGAACGCCCGCTGGTAGCCGCCGAGCTGGGCCTCGCCCCGGATCGAGTTGCCGTAGTCGAAGACCTCGGCCCCGGCGTCCAGGAAGCCGACCATCGCCGCCACGTGCTTGGCCATGCTCGCCCGCGCCCGGTCGGTGAACTCCTCCGGCTTGCTCGCGGCATAGTCCGGCGCGTCGGCCAGGTCAACCCCTTCCGGGATGTACGACAACGGGTCGTGCGCGCTGGTCTGGTCGGTGACGATGTCGACCGGCACGCCGCGTCGCAGGATCTCGGGCAGCAGAATGGCGGCGTTGCCGACCAGCCCGATCGAGGTCGCACGCTGGTCTTCCTTGGCGGCGACGGCCCGGGCGATCGCGTCGTCGAGATCGTCGGCGACGGTGTCCAGGTACCGGGTCTCGACTCGGCGGCGCAGCCGAGCGGCGTCGATGTCGATGATCAGGCAGACGCCGTCGTTCATGGTGACCGCGAGCGGCTGCGCGCCGCCCATCCCGCCGCACCCCGCGGTCAGCGTCAGAGTGCCGCGCAGGGTGCCGCCGAACCTCCTACTGGCGATGGTCGCGAACGTCTCGTACGTGCCCTGGAGAATCCCCTGGGTGCCGATGTAGATCCACGAACCGGCGGTCATCTGGCCGTACATGGTCAGGCCGAGCCGCTCCAGCCGGCGGAACTCGGGCCAGGTCGCCCAGTCGCCGACCAGGTTGGAGTTCGCGATCAGGACCCGCGGGGCCCATTCGTGAGTGCGGAGCACACCGACCGGGCGGCCGCTCTGCACCAGCATCGTCTCGTCCTCGCCGAGCGTGGCGAGGGTGCGCGTGATCGCCTCGAAACTCGCCCAGTCCCGCGCGGCCTTGCCTGTGCCGCCGTACACCACCAGGTCGTCGGGGCGTTCCGCCACATCGGGGTCGAGGTTGTTCAGAAGCATGCGGTACGCCGCTTCCGCCTGCCAGTTCCGGCAGGTCAACGTGGCGCCGTGGGGCGCCCGTACCGTCCTCGGGCCTGGTTCGGCGCCCGGTGCAGTGCTCGCCATTG
>WHSM01000018.1 GCA_009380105.1 Micromonosporaceae bacterium | reverse complement strand
GGTGACCGGATTCGGGCGGCCGGGGCTCACCGAGCCGAGCGCCTCACCGGCCTCGGCGAAGCGGCGACGGCGCACCCCACCCCCGCCCCGGCGCGTGGATCTTGGAAGCGAGTACGGAGTGACCGGGCGGCCTGGCTCGATGACCGCACGGTGATGTCTGCTGGTCCGGGACGCGTCGTCACCAAGCGTGATCCGCTGAGCCCGAGAGACGTCAGCGCTCCGAGAGGCGGCCGAGCACTGGTTTCACGTCCAGGATCGGGGTGCCGTCGAGCGCTTCCAGGTGGCGCACCCGGATCCGCAGGCCGTCGACCGCGATGATCTCGACCCGGTGCAGCCCGATCGGGTTCGGCCGGTCCGGCGACCTCGTGCTGAACACGCCGGTCTCGGGCCGCGACAGGTCGCCGCGCGGGTGCACCGCCAACACGTCCCGGCGCGCCCGGTCGAGCCAGGTCAACAGGAGCACCTCGGCTCCGGGACGCAGGTCGCGCATCGCGTCATGGACCCCCGGGTCGAACGCCAACCACGCGTCGGGCGCGCCCTCGTCGCCCTGCTTCGGCGCGTCGGCGCGCTCGGTCAGCGGCGACTCGACCCACCCGACCGGCCGTAGCACGTGCTGAGCATCGGCCACGAGACCTCCCCGGACCCGGTCCGCCCAGCCTACCGACGCGGCGCGGCAGCGGTCTGGTCGCCGAGGGGCGTGCGGTAGTACAGCACGGACCGACCCGCGCGGCGGCGCCGCGCCAGCCCGGCGTCGAGCAGCACCTTCAGGTGATTGCCCACCGTGCCCAGGCCGAAGCCGGTCAACGCGACGAGTTGCGTGGTGCTCTTCGGCGTCTCCAGCAGCGCCAGGATGCCGGCCCGGGCTGGTCCGATCAGCCTGCTCAACGCGTCCGGCGGTGCCGGCGGGCTGCTGTCGGCGAGCAGACCCGAGCAGAGGTAGACGATGGCGTACCGGTGCGGCTCGTCCCAGCCCACCCAGCCGCGGCGCGCGGTGCTGGGGATGAACAGCAGCTCGGCGTCCTTCAGGGTGCGGGGCGGATAGTCGTACGCGTTGATCTGCAACCGTCCGTCGCCGAGTTCCGCGTGCTCTTCGCCGGGTTCTCGGCGGTGATCGCGTCCGGCACCATCACCGGCCTCGCGCTCGCCACGCTGGTCTACGCCACCACCGGCTCGCCGCTGCTCGCGGCGCTGAGCCTCTTCGGCTCCTCGTTCGCCCAGGTCGTCGGGGCGTTCACGGTGCTCTCGGCGGTGGACCGGGTGCCGCCTCGCGGCGCGATGGTCGGCATCGCGTTGGTGTTCTCGGCCGGCGCCGCAGCGCTGGCGATCCCGGGGATGCCGGTGTGGGGCACGCTGCTGATCATCCTGGCGCTCGGCCTGGTGGGCTCCGTCAACGGCGGCGTTCGCTGGGGACTGCTCGCCGAGATCCTGCCCGAGGACGGGTACATCCTCGGGCGGTCGGTGATGAACATGTCGGTCGGCACGATGCATGATCGCCGGCTTCGCCGCCGGCGGGGCGCTGATCGCGGTGCTGTCGCCGCGTGCCGCCCTGCTGGTGTGCGCCGGACTGGATCTGGTCGCCGCGCTGATCTTTCGGTACGGCCTGATCCGTCGGGCGCCTCGCGCGGTCGGGCGACCGTCGATCGGCCAGACCTGGCGGGTCAACCGGCAGCTCTGGTCGCACCGCGCCCGGCGCGCCGTCTACCTGGCGCTCTGGGTGCCGAACGGCCTGGTGGTCGGCTGCGAGGCGCTGTTCATGCCGTACGCGGGCGAGTCGGCGGGGGTGCTGTTCATCGCGGGCGCCCTCGGCATGCTGGCCGGGGACACCCTGGCTGGTCGGTTCATCCCGCCCGGGTGGCGGCGAGGACTGGAACTGCCACTCCGGATGCTGCTGGCAGCGCCGTACCTGCTCTTTGCGCTGATGCTGCCGTTGCCCGTGGCCGTGGTCGCGGTGACCATCGCGTCGGTCGGCTTCGCCGCCAGCCTGCTGCTTCAGGAGCGGCTGATCGCGCTCACCCCTCCCGACGTCAAAGGGCAGGCGCTCGGGCTGCACAGCTCCGGGATGCTCACTATGCAGGCGGTCGGGGCCACGCTCGCCGGGGCGGTCGCGGAGGTGCTCGGCGCCGGCGCTGCGATGGCGGTGATGGCCGGGGCGTCTCTGCTGGTGACCGCTGCCCTGATCCGGCCGCTGCGCGCGCCGGCCCCGCGACCGGACGTGGCCGAGACCTCGGCCTTAGGCTCGGGCGCATGAGCGACGTTCCGGGTGGCCAGCCGACCGACTCCGCGCTGGATCCGGCTCCCGAGCGGATCCGTGAGATGGGCGCCGCCGCTGTGGAGTGGGCGGCCGCGTACCAGGAAGGGATCCGAGATCTGCCGGTGGCGCCCCGCACGTCGGCGGCGGAGCTGAAGGCGCAGCTGGCGGAGCCGCTCCCGGCCGAAGGCCGGGACTTCGAAGCGCTGATGGAGAGGTTCCGCGACGTGGTCGTGCCGGGCTCGCGGCACAGTGGTCACCCTCGTTTCTTCGGGTACGTGTCAGCGCCCGGCGTCGCAGTCGCGTCCGTCGCCGACTTCCTCGCCTCGGCGCTGAACGCGAACCTGCCGGCGTGGCGTTCGGCCCCGGCGCCGACCGAGCTGGAGCACGTGGCTGTCGACTGGATCCGGCAGGCGCTCGGGTGTGACGAGGGCGCGGGCGGGCTGTTCACCAGCGGCGGGTCGATGGCGAACTTCACCGCGCTCGCGGCCGCCCGGCACCGGCACTGCGGCGACGAGGTGGCGGCCCACGGCGCGGCGGCGCACCCGAAGCCGCTGCGGATCTACACCTCCGCCGAGGCTCACCACTCCATCCACAAGGCGGCGGCGCTGCTCGGCATCGGGCGCGCGAACGTGCGCGAGATCCCGGTCGACGAACGGTTCCGGATGCGGGTCGACGCGTTGTCGCGGGCGATCGAGGAGGACCGGGCGGCAGGGTTGGACCCGTTCTGCGTGGTGGCCAGCGCCGGCACCGTGGTCACCGGGGCGGTCGACCCGCTGGCGTCCATCGCCGCCGTGGCGCAGGAGCACGACCTTTGGCTGCACGTCGACGCCTGTTACGGCGGGTTCGCGCGGCTCGCCCCGTCGGCACGCCCGCTGTTCGACGGCCTGTCCGAAGCCGACTCCATCGCGCTCGACCCGCACAAGTGGCTCTACCTGCCCGCCGACGTCGGCTGCCTGATCTACCGGAACCCGGAGCAGGTGAAAGGCGCGTTCGCGCTCGGCGCCGACTACACCCGGGTGCTGCACAGCGAGCCGGCGGAGGCGTTCGCGTTCTGGGACTACGGGCCGGACCTGTCCCGCCGGTTCAAGGCCCTGAAGGTGTGGATGACCATCGCGCACGTCGGGGCCGACGCGATGGGCGAGGCCATCGAGTCCAACCTGGACCGCGCCCGCCACGCGGCCGCCCTGATCGACGACAGCGACGACTTCGAGCTGATGGCCCCGGTCGAGCTGTCGATCTTCTGCTTCCGGCACGTGCCGGCGTCGATGCGCGGCCGCGCACTCTCCGACGACGAGGAGCGGGAGCTGGACAAGCTCAACGAGCGGATCATGCTGACACTGCAGCAGGCCGGCAGCTCGTACCTGTCGAACGCGTCGATCCACGGCCGGTTCGCGTTGCGCGGGTGCGTGCTCAACTACCGCACCACCCGTCACGACATGGAGATCCTGCTCGACGACGTGCGCGGGGCGGCCGCGACAGTGCCTCCGCCCTGAACCAGAACCGGCAAGCGCCAAACGGCGACGGCGGTCACGAGTAGAGGCGCCTGTGGGCGGCCTGGGTCGCGGCCCGGTACAGCTCGCCGGCAAGCAGGCGCTGCCGCGCCAGCGCCGCGCGCGCCGCGTTCGCGCCCGGCCCGCCGTGCACCCCGCCGCCAGGGTGCGCCGAGGCCCCCGCGAGGTAGAGCCGGTCGATCGGCGTGTCGGCCCGACCCAGGCCCGGGATCGGCCGGAACAGCAGCTGCTGCGACGGCGCCGACGTGCCGCCGCCCAGCGCCCCGCCCGGCAGACTCGGGTTCTCGTCCGCCAGGTCGGCCGGCCCCTGCACGTGGCGGGCCCCGATCAGATCCCGGAATCCCGGCGCGTGGTCGTCGAAGATCTGCTCGACGCGCTCCACCTGCGCGGCGATCGTGTCGTGGTCCCGCCCGAGGTCGCCGTACGAGTGCGGCAGATGCGTGTACGCCCACAGCGACTCGGTCCCGGCCGGTGAGCGGCTCGGGTCGGCCGTGGTCATCTGCCCGGCCAGAAGGAAGGGCCGGGGCGGGCAGTCGCCGACGGCGAGGTCGGCCGAGTACCGGGTCAGGTCGGCGAGGTCGCCGCCGAAGTGGACGGTCCCGGCGCCGGCGACGTCGGGGTCCCGCCACGGGACCGGGCCCGAAAGCGCCCAGTCCACTTTGAGCGTGGGGTGGTCGTACCGGAATCCTTCGAGGTCCGCGACGAGGCGGGGCGGCAGGTGGTCCACGCCGACCAGGTCGCGGTACAGGACCGGCGCCGGCACGTCCGCGAGAACCGCCCGACGGGCTCGCCACGCCCGCCCGTCGGCCGTGACCACGCCGAGCGCCCGGCCGCCGCCGACCACCACGCGCTCCACCGGGGCGAGGCACTCGACCACGCCGCCGCGCGCCGCCAGCCGGGACAGCAGCGCGTCGGTGAGCCGCTGCGCGCCGCCGACCGGGACCGGGAAGCCGACCTGCTGCCCGACCATGGCCAGCAGCCACCCGTACGCGCCGGATCCGGCGGTCTCGGGGGTGAGGTCGGTGTGCAGCGCGCAGCCGGTGAGCAGGAGCTTCGCCCCGTCCCCAGCGAACATCTCCGCGCCCAGGTCACGCACCGAGATCACCAGTCGCCGGGCCAGCCGCAGCGTCGCGGCGGGGCCGGCCGACCGGAGCAGTCCGAGCCCGGCGGCGACGGGCGGGAAGCCGGCGAACACCGCTTCGATGAGCTGGTCGCCGACCCGGGTCCATTCTGCGTACGCGTCGAGCCAGCGCTCGCCGTCGCCGGCGCCGAAACGCTCCACCGATTCGGCGGTGCGCAGCGGATCGCGGTGCAACACCGCGCTGCGGCCGTCGGCGAGCGCGTGAGCGAGCACCGCCGGGGCGTGCCGCCACGTCAGGCCGTACTCGCCCAGGTCGAGGGCGGCGAGGACTGGTGAGGCGGCGGCGAGGGGATAGAACGCGCTGCACAGGTCCGACAGATAGCCCGGCGCGGTCACCTCGGCGGAGCGCACCGCCCCGCCGGTAGCGGGGGCGGCTTCCAGGACGACGACGTCCCAGCCGGCGTCGGCGAGGAGGTTCGCCGCGACGAGGCCGTTGTGCCCGGCCCCGATCACCACAGCGTCAAACGTCATCGCTCAACCCCACCACAAGGTCGACCCTCCCATCGCAAGTCCCCCGGCTCCTCCGGCGTTGCGACCTGGCTGTCCAGCAGCGCGTGAACCCTTGTTGATCACTCATCGGGCGTCCAGCGTGTGGCGTCCGGCGGAACGGCGCAGCCCAGCGTCCAACGCATGATCGACTTTGGTCGCGCCACACCCCACAGGGCCCACCGGGCGCGCGTCAGGCGTCGCCCGACGACTCCGCGTCTCGGAGCGTGGCGAGGGCCTCGCGGTACTGCCGGCATGGCCAGCGCTCGTCGCAGCCGAGGCAATGGTGGGTGAACATCGACGGGATGTGCTGCTCGTACGCCTGACGCGCCTGCTCGACCCGTTCCTGGGTCGGAGGTTGCCGCAGCGGGCGCTCGGTCATCCCCCAGACCTCCGCGACATATCGGGACGCACGCCAATCGACCCGGAGCGCCAACATCGACGACTATCCACGTCGGGCGCGCTGGTGACAGTACACTCATTCAGATCACTTATATAGATGAGTTGCGATGCCAAACTGTTCTATGTCTCAACTACCGGAAAGTAGTGTGGCGGACGTGCCCGCCCCGCACGCCGAGCGACCCCGATACCGGGTGGTCGCAGACGAGCTCCGCCGCCGAATCCTCACGGACGCGATCCCGCCCGGGCAGCTGCTGCCGTCGGAGACCGCGCTGATCGACGAGTTCGGCGTCTCGCGCGGCACCGTGCGCGAAGCCCTGGCGCTGCTGCGCGCCGAAGGACTGGCAATCACCGAACACGGCCGCGGCACGTACGCCCGGCCCGTGCTGCCCGTGCGACGGCTCGGCTCCGAGCGGTACCGCCGCGAGGTGGCGCAGCTCAGTCGCGATGGCCCTCCCGAGACGTCGTTCACCCGTGACCAGGGCATCCGCTGGTCGGCGTACCAACTGGAAAGAGAATTTCGCGAAGTCCCCGCGTCGGCGGCCGTGGCCGAGTTGTTCGACCTGGCGCCGGGGACGATGCTGCTGGAGCGGCAGTTCCTGTTCCGCGCCCACGGCGTGCCGCAGCAGATGTCGACGAGCTGCTATCCGCTCGACCTGGTGGTGGGCACCCCGGTCGCCGATCCGGCCAACGAGCCCTGGCCCGGGGGCAACATCGACCAACTCCACACCCTCGGCATCACGGTCACCAGGATCCGGGAGCGGGTGCGCGCCCGGATGCCGCTCGCCGGCGAGACCGAGGCGCTGCGCATCCCCTCCGGCGTCCCGGTGCTCGCCGTGACCCGGCAGACGCATACTGGCGACCGGGTCGTCGAGGTCGCCGTGGACATCGTGCTGCCCGCCGACCGCACCGAACTCGTGTACGACATCGACCTCTGACCGCGTCCCGTCAAGGGTTCGACGGCGAACGGAGCCGGGTACCCAGGGACCGCGGACACCCAGTCATGAGGAGGTAGTCATGGCCCAGACGCCGGAGCCGGTCGGGCTCGTCGCTGTGCCCGAGGTGCCCGGCCAGGGCGCGGCCGCCGGCCGTGGCGTGCTCGCTGGTCTAGTCGGCGCCATCGCCTTCACCGTGTTCTGCTCGATCGTGTTCGCGATCGCGGGCGGCGGCGCGTTGAAACCGATCAACCTCGTCGCGTACACCTTCTGGGACAGCGCGCCCAACAGCAGCCGTTTCCACACCGGCGGCCTGGTGCTCGGCATGGTGATTCTGGCGCTCGCCGGCATCGGAATCGGCGCGCCGCTGGCGCTGCTGCTGCACAACCTCGGCCCGCCGCACTGGGCGCTCGTCCTCGGTTTGCCGATCGTCATCGTCAACGTGCTGTGGGCGCCCGGGCACTACCTGATCTGGCCCGCCATCCACCCCGAGGCCGCGGGGGCGTTCCCGCCGTTGTGGGCGTGGATCGGACACAGCCTGTACGGGCTGGCGTTCGGGATGACGACCCTCGCCCTCGGGGAGCCCCGAAGCGTCTGGGGGGCCCGAATGGCCCAGACCTGACGTCAGTGGTTCGGGGACGCGCCACTGATGTCCGCCAGCGCCGTGCTCTTGGGCTGCTCACGTGCTCTTGATCCCGTGCCCCCGGGGTCGCTCTGCGTAAACAGCACTCGATCGCGCTCCGACCGGCGGCGTCGCAGCGCGTGAACGACGCGCCGTGAGGGACAGCGCCACGACCATGGTCGCTGCCACTGCCAGGAACGCGGGCGCCAGCAGGAACGCGTGCCAGATGCCCACCCGGTCGGCGAGCACGCCCAGCGCGAGCGGCGCGACGCCGAAACCCAACGCCATCGCGTACGAGTTGCGCGCCATCGCCAGGTCCGGCTGCCCGTCGGAGGCGCCGATGGCGAGGACCATTCCGAGCGGAATGTGCACCGAGATGCTCAGGCCGCACAGCACCAGACCGGTCATGGCGAGCCACGGGACTGTGGCGACCCAGAACACCCCGAACCCGAACCCGGCGCCCGCCAGCGCCATGAGCAGCAGCGGCCTCACGCCGAACCGGAGCGCGGCCGGCCCACCTGCCAGCCGGCCTATCACCATGCCTGCCAGCACAGCCGACATCCCGGCCGCGGCGGCGCCCGGCGCCATCCCGACCCGCTCCCGCAGTTGCTCCGACGCCCACAGCGACAGGCACACCTCCACGGAGCCGGTGGTCAGCAGGCAGCCCCAGGCCAGCCAGTAGCGTCTCGGCAACCTGCCTGGGGCCGGCGCGCCTGGGGCCGACGCTGCGACAGCGGCCGGGGCGCCGGCCGGGATGCGCACCCCCGCCAGCGCGGCGGCCGCCGCCAACACGCCGACCAGCGCGATCGTGCCGCCGAGGCCCACACGCCAGCCGAGGCCCGCGTTGACAGCCGCGCCGATCAGCAACGGCGTCACCAGCCCCATGCCGGCGGCTGCCGCGTTCGCCTCGCTGATTCCCGCGGCCGACGCCGGTCCCTGATGCGTCGCCAGCGCCGCCGGCACCCCGCTCACCACGATCATCCCGAACGTCATCGCGACCACGGTCGCCGCGAGCGTTCCCGGCACGGTCGCCGGCAGCGACAACAGCGCCACCCCGAGCGCGAGCCCCGCGAGGCCCGTCCACAGCGCCCGGTCCCGCCCGAGCCGCCGCACCAGGTACGGGAAGAGAACGCCCCCGAGAGCCGCGCCGACCGCGAGCGCCGGCCCGAACAGCCCGGCCACCGTGCGGCTGACCCCCAACTCGTCGCGCAACAGCGGAACCACGGGCCCGAAGCCGTACAGGAAAAATCCGAAAACGCCGAGCTGGGCGTAGAGCAGCCAGGACACCCGATCCCGCACCAGACGCGTCACGCACTGAACGCTACGTCCGCGGACGAGCCAGCGGCGCGGGGTGAGACGCACGCTACCCAGCGCGCCCGACATGTCCTTGATCTTTCAGCCTGACCTTGTCCCACAGTCCGGAATCTGCGCCACTATGAATCATGCTGGGGAGGGCGAACCAAACACTGGACGACCTGGTGCGCGGGACACCGCCGACGCGGGACCGCTACGTCGACTTCCTACGCGCCGCCAGCATCCTCGTGGTGGTGGTCGGCCACTGGATCATGTTGCTGATCATCTGGGACCCGGGGGTGATCCGGTCGATCAGCGCCATCGGACGGGTGCCGTGGGCGTGGCTCCTCACTTGGTTGCTGCAGGTCATGCCGGTGTTCTTCTTCGTCGGCGGGTACGCCAACTACGTCGCCTTCCAGTCCTCGCGCCGCCGTGGCGAGTCGGTGACGCGGTTCATCCGGGCGCGGACCCGCAGGCTGCTCGCGCCCTCTCTGGTCTTCCTGGGGGTGTGGGCCGTCATCCAGATCGCGCTGCACGTCGGCGACCTGGCGGAGCCGACCGCCTGGCAGTGGGGCGAGGTCACGCTGCTGCGCGGGGTGCGGCCGCCGGGCCAGACGATCCCGTTCGGACCGCTGTGGTTCCTGCTGGTGTACCTCGTGGTGGTGGTCGCCAGCCCGCTCACCATCGCGCTGCACCAGCGTTACCGGTGGTGGGTGATCGGCGTGATGGTTGCCGGCGCCGCCGTCGTGGACCTGATCGGGCTGATCGGGGGACATCCGCTGGCGCGGTTCCTCAACGTGGCCTTCGTGTTCTTCCTGCCGCACCAACTCGGGCACTTCTACGCCGACGGCACCATCGGACGCTGGTCGCGCCGGGTGGCGCCGGGCATGGCGGCGGTCGGCATGACCGGGCTGGTGGCGCTGACCAATCCGTGGCTGTTCCGGCCGTTCGGCGACGTGCGGTTCGAGTGGTTTCCGCGCAGCGGGCACTACCCGCGCAGCCTGCTCGGCACCGACGTCGGGGAGATCTCCAACGCGTACCCGCCGACCCTGATCTACCTGTTGGTCGGCGTGTGGCTGATCGGGTTGGCGCTGCTGGCGCGGCCGCTGCTGGAGGCATGGCTGACACGCCCCGGGCCGTGGCGGGCCACAGTGGCCGTGAACTCCCGGATCATGACGCTGTTCCTGTGGCACATGACCGCGTACCTGATTGCGATCCTGGCGCTATGGCCGCTCGGCTTCGGGCGGCAGCAGGACCCCACACTCCGGTGGTGGGCCGAGCGTCCGTTGTGGGTGCTGGCCCCGGCGGCCGTGCTGCTGGTGCTGGTGGCGATTTTCGGTCGGTACGAGGTGCGCGGCCGCATCCGACGCCCGGCCCAGCCCTCGGCGGGCGAGCCAATGCAAACCGAGTCAGCTTAGCCAGCCCCGCGGTCAGACCCGCCGCACCACATGCAGCAGGTACTCCTTGCGGTTGAGCGGGTTGTGATCCCACCGCGGCCGGGTGGGGATCGCGCCGCGTACCGGCTGATACCGCTCGAACGCCGACTCCAGGAGGCCCTCGCCCCGAGTCAGGGCGGGCAGCTGCTGCCGCAGCCGGTGCACCTGCGCCGCCGGGATCTCGCCCTCCAGCAGACAGGTGGCGCGCTGCACCGCCGAGGTGTGCGCGACGCCGCCCAGCCGGGCCAGCGTGGACAGCAGCGTCCCGGAAGTGTCGACCGGGATCTCCAGGCTGAACCGGTGCATCGGCTCGTACACCTGAGTGCCGCCCCGCCGCAGCGCGCTCATCAGCACCAGCGGCGTCAGGTTGCGGAAGTCCCCGGCCGTGCTCGACACGCTCTTGTCGAACACCGCGTGCGGCTTGCTCTGCCGCGGCCAGTACCCGGAGTGGGTCATGGCGACCACGCAGTCGACGACCTGCCAGCCGTACAGGCCCTGGCGGAGCGTCTCGGTCACCGTCTCCTCGACGGCTTTGAAATAGGCGTACGGCATCGAGCCGAGCTCCACCTCCAGCCGGAATGCGACACCGGCGCCGACGGGCGCCGGGTCGACCCGCAGCCCCACGGTCGCGAGGAACGGCTCAGTGTCGGTACGGCCTTTCCTGCTGGTCTCCCACGTGGCGCCGGCCCCGACCGGTCGCTCGATGCATACCGTAGTGGTCTCCCGGAACGCGGCCTCGATGCCGTACTCGTCGGCCAGGGTCGCCTGAATCACCTCCTTCTGCACCTCGCCGTACAGGGACACCGCGATCTCCTGCCGGACGTCGTCCTGCCGCACGTTGATCAGCGGATCCTGCTCGGCGAGTTGGGCAAGCGCCAGGCGCAGCGTCCCCTTGTCGGCGGAGCGGACCGGCGCGACCACGCTCTCCAGGGTCGGCGGTGCGAAGTGCGACCGCGGCTGCCGGGGGCGAGGTTCGCCGATCACGCCGCCGATCTGGATCTCCGCCAACCCCGACACCACGCCGATCTGGCCGGCTGTCACCGCCGTGCGGTCCACCGTCGTGGCGCCGTCGAAGACCCGCACCCCGGTGACCTTCGCTTCATCGCCCCGCGCGCCGAAGCGCACCAGGTCCCGGGTGCGGAGCGTGCCGGAGAACATCCGCAGGTACGCGCGCTTCTCGCCGGCGGCGCCGCGCTCCACCTTGAAGACGGTCCCCGACACCGGGCCGTCACCGTCACCGGCGGTCGCGGGCAGCAACTCCGCCACGCCCGCCATCAGCTGCGGTGCCCCGGCGCCCGTGATCGCGGATCCGAAGAACACCGGGCACACCAGGGCCCGGCGGGTCTGCGCGGCCAACTCGGCGCGCAGCCGGGCGTACGGCGCCGCCGTCTCGGCGTCGAGGTACGCGGCCAGCAGCGCGTCGTCCCGCTCGGTGAGCAGGTCGAGCAGGGCCTTGCGGAAGTCCGCGTCGCCGGAGCCGTACCGGAGGAAGCGCGCGGCGCGCGTCCCCGGGTCGCGCACGCCGCCCATCGCGACGTACGCCGACGTCAGCTTCTCGGCGATGCCGTCCAGCACCCGCTGGCAGTCGGCCCCGCCGCGATCGATCTTGTTCACGAAGATAAGCGTCGGGATCCGCAGCCGGCGCAGCGCGCGCATCAGCACCCGGGTCTGCGGCTGCACCCCCTCCACCGCCGAGATCACCAGCACCGCGCCGTCGAGCACGCTCAGCACCCGCTCGACCTCGGCGATGAAGTCGGGGTGGCCGGGCGTGTCGATCAGGTTGACCGTGACGTCGTCAACCACGAACGACACCACCGCGGACCTGATCGTGATGCCGCGCTGCCGTTCCAGGGCGAGCGAGTCGGTACGGGTGCTGCCGTCATCGACGCTGCCGATCTCGTCGATGACGCCGGCAGTGTGCAGCAGCCGCTCGGTCAGGCTGGTCTTACCGGCGTCGACGTGCGCCAGAATCCCCAAGTTGAGTGTGCTCAGCAAGCGTCATGTCCTCTGCGTAGTGGGCAGTTCCGTGCGGGATGGACATGAACGCAGCGCGCATTTCACTCTCCTGGGTCGGTTGGCCACTCGTCGGCGAGTACAGCAGCGCGCCACCGCGTACGGCAACCGATTTGTCTGCGGAGCTGGATCGCCAGCTTCTACAGCCGGTACAAGGCACTCAGCGGCCGCGACGTGGTCATCTACACCACCCGCAGCTGGTGGAGCACCTGCACCGGTGGTTGGACCGGCATGGCCTCGCGCAGCCCGATGTGGGTGGCGCACTGGGGCGTCAGCTCGCCGAGTCTGCCGGCCGGTTGGAGCTTCTACACGTTCTGGCAGTACACCAACTGCCGTAGCGTCTCCGGCATCTCCGGTTGCGTGGACCGGGGACCGTTTCAACGGCACCCGGGATCGGCTGATCTACTTCGCCAACCACTGACGCCTGACGCGGGTGTCGGGGCCGGCCCTCGAAGGAGCCGGCCCCGATGCTGTCTGTGCGGCCATGCCGGCCTGCCCGCTACGTTGTTGTGCATGTTCATCGCAGCGCTTGTCAATCTCTACACCCACGACATCGAGGCCGGGCTTCGCTTCTACCGCGATCTGCTCGGGTTCGAGGAGACCTTTCGCACTCCGACAGAGGGGATCCCGGAGCACGTCGAGCTTCGGCTGAACGGCTTCACCATCGGTCTGGGCACGGTGGAGGCGGCCAGGAGGGTGCACGGGGTCGAGGCGGTGCCCGGGAGCCCTGCGATGGTCCTCGTCGTGTGGACCGACGACGTCGATGCGGCATACGGGGAGTTGGTGGCAGCCGGCGTTCCTTCAATCCAGCCACCGCACGACACCGGCAACAACAACCGCAACGCACTCCTGCGCGATCCCGACGGGAATCTTGTGGAGATCGTGGCCAAGAGGTCCTGACAGACCGAACCCTCAGTTGGGTTCGGCCTTTGGTTTTGGGAACCCGGGGGTCAGTGTTTGGTAAGCAAATGCGGGTGCTTGCAACCCGTCCACGGCTTCCGGCGTGGTCGCTATAAAGCACGCGCGCGCCCAGCAGGTCCGCGAGACCGCCCGGTGCGGACAACCGTGAGGTCGCGGGGAGGCGTGTGGCGTTGGTCAACGAAGGTGATGCCGGGAGGGTGGGAGGTGCGACGCGCGCTGAGTCTCCTCGTGGTGGCAGCGGTCCTGTCTGGCTGTGAAATGCGTACGGAAGGCGAGACGCCCGACCAGCTTTCCATGAAGCCGTGCCGTGTCCAGACACCCACGGGCTCCACGGGTACGCCGATACCGGACCGATCCGGGAAGGGCGAGGGGTGGCGTGCCGTCCACCGGTTCGCCAGGGACGGTGACCACAGGATGTATGCCTGGGGTCTAGCGGCGTTCGGCCCAGAGGATGTGTGGGTCGCGGTGATGGAAGGCCCGCCTGCAGACACGAAACCTCACCGGTGGGACGGCGAGTCATGGCACAAGGTGAGCATGCCTGGCCCACCGGTGGGCGTGCCTGACCCGACGGAGAGTTTCCAGGGCATCTCGGGTACGTCGAGCAAGGACGTGTGGCTCCTGACGAGCTACCGGGCACAGCACTGGGACGGCCACCGCTGGACCTGCGTCGACTTCGGGCGCCAGTCCGCAGAGTCCGAGATCACGTTCACGGCATCCGATATCGCGGTGCGTGACCGCAACGACGTGTGGGTCGTCGGGCACAAGCGCGAGGCCCCGGACCAGCAGCCGTACGCCTGGCACTGGGACGGCGACGTGTGGCGCAAGACGGTGACCCCGACCGGGCAGCACGAGGTCAGCATCGTCTCCGCCAACGATGTCTGGGCGACCACCTTCGAGTTCGGGTACACCGACGATGGCTACAAGTTCACGCACTGGGACGGTCATGAATGGGAGCGCGTGCGTACGCCTCCCCTCGAGCCGCCACCAGGCAGCGAGATCGACAGGGCCGGCGGCTGGATCTGGGCGGCGGAGATCTACGACATGGCCGCGGGCGCGTCAGGCGACCTTTGGGCGGCTGGAGCCGCGAATTGGCGTAAGCCAGGCGACGTGGAGCGCGGGGAGAACGCGCCAGCTCGCACGAAAGCACTGCTGATGCACTGGGACGGGCGCCGTTGGTCGTACAGCCTCGGCCCTAAGACCTACGAGTACGGCGGGTACACGTCCATCGCCCCCGATGGCGCCGGTGGAATCTGGGCCGTCCTGGATGGGCACTCGTACGTGCATCACGACCGACGGGGAAGGGTCACGACCATCAACGCCCCCGGCAGCCGCACCGGCCGCGGAAGGCTCGCAGTGGGCCGGCTCGTCAACCTGCCCGGCAGCACGTCCATGCTGGCGATCGCGAACCGTGACAAGCCCCACGGCGACGCGCTGGTCCAGGCGTACGGTCCGCTGCCCTGACCAGCTGCCGTGCGTGTCCACAGCCCAGGCGAACGCGGTGCCTCCCCAGAAGAAAGCAGACATCGATGCCCAGGTCCACGCGAGTTCCCGGGTGTTGCGGTGCAGGTGCACGCCGCCTCCAGCGGGGTCCCGTGAACGCAAAGACCGGTGCGCAGGCGGCCCTGCCACGCCGAGGGAAGGATGACCTGGATAGGACCGCGCAGGCCATAGTCCCGGGCACATCGATGCCTCGGTCTCCAGAACCGAGGGACCCGGCAGAATGACTCGCGCCGGTTCGGGCAGACCGTATTTTTCGCCCACGACCGCCGTGCAAACTCGCCACCGACGGGCGGACTTGTCACGGTGCGCGTTCGGCTCAGGCGTCGAGGCGTAAGTGGCGCAGGCCTTGCTTCATGGCGGCGCGGGGGTTTGTGTCGAGGCGTTTCATCCACGCCGGCCTCGTCTCGCCGCGCAGTCTGGCGTATCGGGCGAGCGCATAGCCATACATCGGCTCGGTCAGGTACCCGGTGCGCGTCGAACGCCATCCGGTCGCATGTCCGTGGAACTCGTGCGCGGCGTTGGCGCTGAAGACGCCTAGCCCGAGGTAGACGGTGAGCAGGTCGGTCAAGGGCTCATGGTCTTGCCGAGTTGCCGGGTCGAGGCGGTATTCGCCGATCAGCCGTTCGTGGCACAGCTCGTGGGCCAGGGTGGCGACAAGGCTTACCGGGCGCTGCGCCTGCGAGGCTTCGATGGAGATCACGGTCTGGCCGTCGCGGCGCTGATAGTGCCCAGCGGTAGTCGCCCCGGTAGGAACGGCGTCGTAGGACGGCAAGGTGGACAGCACACCGGCGTGGGAGCTTTCGTCATAGAACTTGAGCGTGACTCGGCTTGGAGCGACATCCATGTGCGCGCACAGCAGGTCGAGCAGGTCCCGCACGTCTTGTTCGGAACCGTGGTACGCGCTCGGGAAGAACTCACCGGTTGGCAGCACCACTGGCGTGGCCAGCGGGTCGTCGCCGAACTCGTCTCGCAGCCACCGCATCGAGTCGTCGATCCAGCCCTGCTCCTTTGGCCGCACCGGGCATTCGGTGCTCCACCACGCCATGGCGGCACCTCGCCATTCCGCCTCGCACTGCCCGCGTCGGACATTGTAGTGCGAGCGCGTCGCCCGGTTCACTGCTCGGCTGGGCGCGACCCGCCATGGCGGCCCCGTCTTCTCCGCCCACGACGCGGTGGAACTGGCCATCCTGTCCCGATCGTCAGCGTTCTGGCCGGTGCGCGTCCTGTGGGCTGCGCCGCGTGCGGTGAGGTCACGGCGCTTCTGAGAGCAGCGTGTACGTCGACAGCGCGGCGATCGCGGCGGCGAGCAGGACAGCGCCGACCGCCTGGACGGAGAGCAGGCGGGAGGCGGCGCGCAGGATCGGCACCTGGGGCCTTGGCGGCGCGAAGGTCTTTCCAGCCTCGGGCGGCGCGCTCGTATCGGCGGCCGGCTATGAACCCGGTGATCAGGATCGTGAGCGCGGTGGCGGTGAGTGATGACATCAACGCTGTTTCCCGAAATTCCTGAAAGGGGTTGGAGGGGCGGGTGGGCCGCCCCGACGGCGGTGGTCGCTGGCGGGATGTCTCGACTCGCGTCACGCGATGGAGTCGGCAGCGGGATGCCGCCACATCGGGAAGAGCCGGGGGCCTTCGTGGAGGCTGATCGGGTCGCCGTGGTCGCGGTAGCCGTGCCGGAGGTAGAGCCGGCGGGAGGCGGCGACGAGGTAGGCGAGGGTACTCGATTCGTCGAGGTCGGTGTGGCGGCGTCGCAGCGGCGAGGTGCGGGCGCAGGGTGAGCACATCGTCCATCACGGCGGCGACGTTGTGAAGCGAGGCTTCCAGGTCGCGCACCACCACTACGGTCCCGTCGCTGTTCTCGCAGGGGTACGCCTGCAGCGTGGCCGGCAGCGTCTCGGCGCCCATGCGTTTCGGCGCACCAGGGCGGGACCTTCGCGCCGGTTAGTCGGCGCGCCGCCGAGGTAGCCCTGCACAGTGCCTGTGGAGCCCAAGACAGTGTCCACGGCGCCGTCGTCGTGGCGGAACCGCAACTCCTCCATCACCTCGACGAGCCGCTCGATATCCGCCCACGGCTCGATCCCCCGCTCGGGGTTGTGCCATACCAACGGCTGGTCGTACTCCTCAGTCAACCCCTCGGCCAACGCATCAAGCACCGCGACCAGGCGCCGCGCCGACTCGCACCACGAGTCTGTGCGATCGGTCGCGGAGACGTTCAACGTCCACGACAGCAGCCCCCACCGGGCTTCCGCCGTGTCCGTGGCCGCTGCGAGTCACCATGCTGACACTCCTTCCAGCGGCTACGGCATCGGCCGCCACACCGCCACTATCCTGCCCTGCAGACGCTGTCGGTGGCCGGCTGGCCGGAGCGGGCCCAGCAGGAGGAGCCGCAGGTCATGGGGACAGTGGCCAGGTAGTCGCCGTCACGGGCGCCAGGGCCGCAGTCGCGGCCACCAGCCGGGCACCGCGCGTCGGTACGCCTCATAGTCCGCGCCGAAGCGCCGGCGTAGCGTCGGCTCCTCGTAGTACCGGACGAAACTAACGGTCACCAGAGCGAAGGCAGCGGCGTACCAGAGCAGGATCATCTGCCCGAACAGCAACGCCTGACCGATGAGCACCGCGGACGTGGCCACATACATCGGGTTGCGCACATGCCGGTACAAGCCCCCGACCACCAGCCGCTCCGGCGGCGCGACCGGTGACGGCGTGCCGAGACCTTCGACGGCGAACCGGGCGAACGCGTGGAGGATCGCCGCGCCGCCGACCACGATCAACAGCACCCCGAAGACCCGGACCGGCAGCCACCACGGGCCGAGATCACGTAGCCGCCAGCCGGTCAGCCACCACGGGATCAGGACCGAGAAGAGTCCCACCACCAGCACGAACCACAGGATCGTGCCCATGGCGGCGGGGACCCGTCTCACGACAGTCGCGGCCCGGGCGTGAACCGGACCGGCATCCGCTTGATGCCGGAGATGAAGTTCGAGCGCATGTGCTCCACGTCGCCGGTGACCTCCAGGTCCGGCATGCGGGTGAGCACCTCGGTGAACATGTGCTCCAACTGCAGCCGCGCGAAGCCAGCACCGAGGCACACATGCGGGCCGTCTCCGAAAGACAGGTGGGCTCTCGCGTCGCGGGTGATGTCGAAGCGGTCAGGCTCGGCGAACACCTCGGGGTCGCGGTTCGCGGACGGGTAGAAGACCACGACCTTGTCGCCCTCCTTGATCCGCTGACCGCGCAGCTTCAGGTCCTTGGTGGCGGTGCGGCGGAAGTGGATCACCGGTGGGCAGTACCGCAGCACTTCCTCAACTGCGTCCTGCATCAACTGCGGCTGCTCCACGAGGCGCCGCCATTGGTCCCGGTGCTGGGTGAACGTGAGCACGCCGGCCGGGATCACGCTGCGGCTGGTGTCGTTGCCGGCCACAGTGAGCAGGAAGAAGAACATCTCGAACTCTTCGTCCGTCAACGGGCGGCCGTCGACCTCGGCGTGCACCAGCGTCGTGATCAGGTCGTCGGCCGGGTGGCGGCGCTTGTGCTCGGCGAGATCGTGGGCGTACTGGAACATGTCCGTCAGCGCCGCGCGGCTTCGAGGATTCACCGGCTTGGACTTCGGCGCCGGCGCGGCGCCGGCGTTCGGGTCGGCCGTGCCGAACTCGTCGTCCTGGTAGCCGATCACGCGGTTCGCCCACGTGAAGAGCAGGTGCCGGTCGGAGTCCGGCACGCCCATGATCTCGGCGAGCGTCAGCAGCGGAAGCCCGTCGGAGACGTCGAGCGCGAAGTCGCACTCGCCCCGCTCGATCACCTCGTCCACCAGCAGCCGCGCCCGGCGGGCGATCATGTCCGAGAATTGGCGGATCTTGCTCGGCGTGAACGCCTTGCTCACGGTCTTGCGCAGCACGTTGTGCTGCGGCGGGTCCATGTTGAGCATCATCTGCCGGGTGAAGTCGAGGTCCTCCGGCTCCGGATCGCGCAGCTGGGTGCAGCCGAGAAAAGCCGAAAAATCCGCGGGGGTACGACTGACATGGCGCACATCGTCGTGCCGCATCACCGCCCAGAACCCGGGGCCGGCCGGCCAGCCCAGCACCGATGGCTCCTCCTGCCACGACACGGGAGCCTCGCCGCGCAGGCGACCAAAGGCGTCATACGGGATGCCGCTCTCATACACCCGAGGGTCAAACACATCAATCGCGGTAGTCACAGCCCCCAGTCTCCAAGATCTCCGGCGCGGAGGCCAGCGACGGGCAGAATCGCGGGCATGGACCTAGAGCATTCGCTTGGTGATGGGACGCTTGCCGTGGGTGCTGGGGTGCCGGCCGCCCAGTCGAACCGGCCCGTGGTGCCGGGGCCCGTGTTCGCGTCGTACTTCCACCTGGCCGGTGAGCCCGCGGGGCCGTACCAGTACGGGCGCGACTCCAACCCGACCTGGACGATCCTGGAGGACGCGCTCTCGGCGCTGGAGTCCGGCGGCGACGGCGGCGTGGAGACAGTGGTGTTCGCGTCCGGCATGGCGGCCGCGTCGGCGGTCCTGCTGTCCCAGGTCCGCTCCGGCGACGTGGTCGTGCTGCCGTCGGACTGTTACTACAACGTGCGAGGGCTGCACGAGCGCCTTCGCGGGTACGGGGTGGAGACCCGGTTCGCGCCGACAGCCGGCGACGGGCAACTCGACGTGCTCGACGGCGCCCGGCTGCTGTGGATCGAGAGCCCGTCGAACCCGGGACTCGACGTGTGCGACATCCGGCGGCTCGCCGAAGCGGCGCATGCCGCCGGAGCGCTGGTCGCGGTGGACAACACGCTCGCCACCCCGCTCGGCCAGCGCCCTCTGGAACTCGGCGCCGACTTCTCCGTCTCCAGCGACACCAAGGCGCTCACCGGGCACGGCGACGTGCTGCTCGGGCACGTGTCGAGCCGCGACCCTGGGCTGGCCGAGTCGATCCGCGCCTGGCGGAAGACCGTCGGCGCGATCCCGGGGCCGATGGAGGCGTGGCTGGCGTACCGATCACTGGCGACGCTGCACCTACGGCTGGACCGGCAGGCGGCGAACGCGCTCGCACTGGTCGCGGCGCTGGTCGCTCGCGACGACGCGAGCGGGGTGCGCCACCCCGGGTGGGCGGACGATCCGGCGTACCCGGTGGCGTCGCGGCAGATGCGCCGGCACGGCTGCGTCGTCGGGTTCACGCTGCCTGACCAGGGCCACGCGGAGCGCTTCCTCGACGGGCTGCGGCTGGTGAAGCAGGCGACCAGCTTCGGCGGCGTGCGCAGTTCCGCGGAGCGGCGCGGACGCTGGGGCGGCGACGCCGTGGCGCCGGGCTTCATCCGGTTCTCGGTCGGTGTCGAGGACCCGGAGGATCTGATCGCCGACGTGACCCAGGCGCTCGAGCGGGCCGCGCACGACAGCTGACTGTCATCCCAGCAGACGCGCGGCGCGGGTGATCGTCTCGCGGAGGTTCGGCTTGCTGGTCGCGGCGTGCGCCGCTTCGATCGACAGCCAGCGCAGCGGCGCGTCGGGCTTCTCCGGGCGCGCCGCGTCAGGTCTGTCGGTGGCGAGGAGATAGCGCACGTCGGCGTGCTCGTGCGCCGGCTCCTGCGCGTTCGCGGTAACCGGGACGATCACAAGGTGCAGGATCTCGCCCCCGGAAGCCGCTGGCTCCGCTGACTCGTCCCGCCCGGGAATCGGCGCCGTCGCCGACCACGGCTCCAGGTCTTCCAGGCCGGTCTCCTCGCGACCCTCGCGCAACGCGGTCACCAGGGGGTCGGTCTCGCCGGGGTCGGCATGCCCGCCGACCTGCAGCCACGCCTGCTGCCGGGTGTGCCAGCGGAGCAGCACCCGGCGCGACGCCGGATGCACGATCAACGCCGATCCGGTGACGTGCAGCGGCGTCGAGCGGCTCCACACGTCACCGGCGAGCGCGGCCCGCACCCGCGCCAGGTCACTCGCCTCCTCGCCGGTGCGTGGCCGGTGGCGCTCCAGCGCGGCGCTCAACTGCACGTCCGCTCTCCTCCCGTACAGGATCAAGAAACTGGCTACTCCCCGATCGGGCCGCCGCCCAGCTCAGCCACGATGTCGAGGTGCCCGAGGTGGCGGGCGTACTCCTGGAGGAGGTGGAACAGCACTCGCTCCAGCGATGCCGGATCCGCGCCGTCCCACCGTGGGCCCGGCGCCCCGGGCGTCGCGAGCTCGTTGCCCTCCCCCACCGCGCGGGTGTGGGCCCCCTGAGCGCGCAGTGCGGTCACCAGATCGTCGCGGCTCTCTTCCGGCGCCACGTGCCACCGGTCCCCGCGCCGGTCGCCCCATGGCTCGCTGATGTCGCGGCCTTCGAAACCCCATTCGATCCAGCGCAGCTCTACGTAACGCAGGTGCTTGAGCAGCTCCAGCGGGGTCCACCCGGACGGCAGCCGACTGCGGCGCAGTTCACCCTCGGGCAGCGCCGAGACCTTCGCCAGCACGTTTTCGCGGAAGTAGTCGAGGTACCGCAGGAACACGTCGGCGCGCCCGGCGTCCGGGGCCGTGGGCGAGGGAAATGGCAGCGTCACCTGGCTATTGTGCGGCCGCGCCGGGCCGCGCGGCCGCCTGGGTCCCCAGCGCGACTCTTCGTTCCGACGCACGTCGCTCTCCCGTCCGCCGTGCCCCTGTGCTGATATGTCGATCAGGCATTTGGACACGCTGCTGCCGATCTGGGCGGGAATCCCGCAGCAGAGTGCCCATCGAGTGATCGACTCGCGAGTCGCATCGCCGACATGTCGGGTCCCGGGCTCCGGAATGTCGGTGGCAGGCTGCACAATGGCTCGCCGGAGTCGAGCGTGTCTCGCGTCAGCGAGCGAGGAGGCGGAAGAGCATCGTGACCGTGTCTGTGTCCGGGCCCGAGTCGGACAGCCCGAGCGGATCCACACCAGCGGCAGCGACGGAGCCTGCGGCGATCCACCAGCGCATCGCCGAGGAGTTGGGGGTACGGCAGAACCAGGTCGCCGCGGCCGTGGCGCTGCTGGACGGCGGGTCCACCGTGCCGTTCATCGCCCGGTACCGCAAGGAGGCGACCGGCGCGCTCGACGACGCGCAGCTCCGCACCCTGGAAGAGCGGCTGCGGTATCTCCGGGAGCTGGAGGAGCGTCGAGCCGCGATCCTGGACTCGATTCGGGAGCAGGGCAAGCTCACCGACGAGCTCGCCGCCCAGATCCACGCGGCCGAGACCAAGGCGCGGCTGGAGGACATCTACCTGCCGTACAAGCCGAAACGCCGCACCAAGGCGCAGATCGCGCGCGAGAACGGGCTGCAGCCGCTCGCCGACGCGCTGCTCGCCAACCCCGACCTGGACCCGACAGCGACGGCCCGGGAGTACGTCTCCGAGACCGTCGCTGATGCGGCTGCCGCGCTGGACGGGGCGCGGGCGATCCTGGTGGAGCGGTTCGCCGAGGACGCCGACCTGATCGGCGAGCTGCGCGAGACGATGTGGACCCGGGGTCGTGTGGTGTCCCGGGCGCGCGACGGCGCGGACCAGAAGTTCGCCGACTACTTCGAGTTCGACGAGCCATACCCGAAGCTGCCCTCGCACCGGATTCTGGCCTTGTTCCGGGGCGAGAAGGATGACGCCCTCGACCTGACCTTCGACCCCGAGCCGGAGCCCGCGCCCGAGGGCGCGCCGCCGGGGCCGAGCCGGTACGAAACCCGGATCGCCGCCCGGTTCGACGTGGCGGACCGGGGGCGGCCGGCCGACAAGTGGCTCGGCGACACCGTGCGCTGGGCGTGGCGGACCCGGATCCTGGTCCGGCTCGGCATCGACCTGCGGGCCCGGCTGTGGCAGGCCGCCGAGAGCGACGCGGTGCAGGTGTTCGCCGCGAACCTGCGCGACCTGCTGCTCGCCGCGCCGGCAGGCCCGCGCGTCACGATGGGCCTGGATCCCGCGTACCGGACCGGGGTGAAGGTGGCCGTCGTGGACGCCACCGGCAAGGTGGTCGCCACCGGGGCGGTCTACCCGCACGTGCCGCAGCACCGCTGGGACGAGTCGCTCGCGGTGCTGGCGAAGCTGGCGGCCGCGCACAAGGTGGAGCTGATAGCGATCGGCAACGGCACCGCCTCCCGGGAGACCGACAAGCTGGCCGGCGACCTCATCAAGCGTCGCCCGGAGCTGGGCCTGACCAAGATCGTGGTCTCGGAAGCCGGCGCGTCGGTGTACTCGGCGTCGGCGTACGGCTCGGAGGAGCTGCCGGACCTCGACGTCTCGGTTCGCGGCGCGGTCTCGATCGCCCGCCGGCTGCAGG
>WHSM01000249.1 GCA_009380105.1 Micromonosporaceae bacterium | reverse complement strand
GATCGCCGGCCTGCGCGCCGCTGCGGAGCTGGGCGCCCGCAGCGTCGAGGTGCTGATGGACTCCAAGCTCGTGGTGGAGCAGATGTCCGGCCGCTGGAAGATCAAGCACCCGGGCCTGCGACCGCTCGCGGTGGAGGCGGCCGGCCTGGTGCGCGGCTTCGACTCCGTGACGTTCCGCTGGATTCCGCGCGCTCAGAACAGCCGCGCGGACGCGCTCGCCAACGCGGCGATGGACGCGGCAGCCTCAGGCGGCCCTGCAGCCTCGGGCGGCGCCACGCGGGGAAAAGCCCGGGCGGGGCGGGCCTCTTCTGAGCCTGTCCCGCTCGACACCGAGGCGCGGCCGCGGCACTGGACGCCGCCGTCGCACGAGGCGACCCGGCTGATCCTGGTGCGCCACGGCGAGACCGCGCTGTCCGCTGAGCGTCGCTTCTCGGGCCGCGGCGACCCCGAGCTGACCGAGCGGGGTCAGGCGCAGGCGCTCGCGGCGGCGGCTCGCGTGGCGGCGCTGCTCGACGACGGCGGCGACGCTCGTGTGGCAACCTCGCCGTTGCGGCGGGCGCGCCGCACCGCCGAGGAGATCGTCGCGGTGCTCGGCGCCAGCGAGGCCGCTGGCGGGGCCGCGCGCGAGGTCGTCGTCGAGCCGGCGCTGGTCGAGTGCGACTTCGGCGACTGGGAGGGGCACTCGTTCGGCGAGGTGCGGGACCGCTGGCCCGACGAGCTGGACGCGTGGCTCGCCTCGACCGCGGTCACCCCGCCGTCAGGAGAGTCGATCGACGCCGCTGCCGCGCGGGTGCTGCCGGCCGTGGCGGCGCTGCGTGAGGCGTACCAGGGTAAAACCGTCGTCGTGGTCGGGCACGTCACCGGGATCAAGGCAGTGCTGCGGGACGCGCTCGACGCGGGCCCGAGGTTCCTGCACCAACTGCACCTGGATCCGGCCGGGATCTCGATCGTGGACAGCTGGCCGGACGGCGGGGTGTCGGTGCGGTTGGTCAACGACACGAGCCATCTCGGCGGCGTGGCTACGTAGCGTCACCACCCGACGTCTACCGGCCGGAGGACATTTCCTCCTATGGTGTGCCACACCCGTCTCGCACGAACAGAGGGAGGTCGCGTTGACCGCGCCTGACATCCCCACCCGCTGAAACCCGATCGGACGCCAGCCCGTGGAACTGGCTGCTCCTGATCCCGATTGCGATCCCGCTGCTCACGTTCCTCTACAACCATGAGGAGCCGAAGCTGTGGGGCTTCCCGCTGTTCTACTGGCTGCAGCTGGCCTTCGTCCTCTTCAGCATCGGCGTCACGGCCCTGGTCTTCCAGGCCACGAAGCGGCGGCGGTGACCCGTGGAGATTCAGACAACCGAGCTGGTCGTCTTCGTCGCGCTGTTCGCGCTGGTCAGCGTGATGGGCTTCGTAGCCGCCCGCTGGCGTCGCCCCGCCACCATGAACCACCTCGACGAGTGGGGCCTGGGCGGACGCAAATTCGGCTCCTGGGTCACGTGGTTCCTCATCGGCGGCGACCTGTACACGGCGTACACCTTCGTCGCGCTGCCGGCGCTGATGTACGGCGCCGGGGCGATGGGCTTCTTCGCGATGCCGTACGCGATTGTGGCGTACCCCCTCGTGTTCCTGGTCCTGATCCGGCTGTGGTCGGTCTCGCACGTGCACGGTTTCGTGACCCCGGCCGACTTCGTGCGCGCCCGGTTCGGCTCGCCGACGCTGGCGCTGCTGGTCGCGATCACCGGGATCGTGGCAACGATGCCGTACATCGCCCTGCAGCTCGTCGGCATCGAGGCGGTGCTCAAGGCGATGGGCGTCGAGGGCAAGTGGCCGATCACGCTCGCGTTCATCATTCTGGCGATCTACACGTACAACTCGGGGCTGCGAGCGCCGGCGCTGATCGCGTTCGTGAAGGACACCCTGATCTACGTCGTGATCATCGCCGCGGTGATCGTGATCCCGTACAAGCTGGGCGGCTGGCAGGTGATCTTCGGCGCGGCCGAGGAGAAGTTCGCCAGCACCCCGACACCGGCGGACGGCGTGCTGCTCAGCGGCAACAACCAGCTCACGTACGTCACCCTGGCCTTCGGCTCGGCGCTCGCGCTGTTCCTGTACCCGCACGCGGTGACCGGCGTGCTGGCCAGCCGCAACCGTGACGTGATCAAGCGGAACATGGCCGCGCTGCCCGCGTACTCGTTCCTGCTCGGTCTGATCGCGCTGCTGGGCTACATGGCGATCGCGGCGAAGATCGTGCCGATCGGGGCCGACCCGGCGGCCGGCAAGCCCGGCGACCGCAACACGGTGGTGCCGCTGCTGTTCGACCAGATGTTCCCGGACTGGTTCGCCGGGGTCGCCCACGCCGCCATCGGCATCGGCGCGCTGGTGCCTGCCGCCATCATGTCGATCGCGGCGGCGAACCTGTTCACCCGCAACATCTACAAGGAGTACCTCAACCGCGACGCCACCGACGCTCAGGAGGCCAGGGTCAGCAAGCTGGCCTCGCTGGTCGTGAAGTTCGGGGCGGTGGCGTTCGTGCTCGGGCTCGACCCGCAGTTCTCGATCGACCTGCAGCTCATCGGTGGGGTGATCATCCTGCAGACGCTGCCGGCCGTGGCCCTCGGCCTCTACACCCGGTGGTTCCACCGCTGGGCGCTGGTGGCCGGCTGGGCCGTCGGCATGGCGTCCGGCCTGTGGATGCTCTACACCGTCAAGGCGGTCGGGCCGGACGGCGTGACCGTGCTGCGGGAGCACTTCGGCGGCTCCGGGTTCCGGCTGTCGGAGCTGGGCCTGGACAGCCCGTACGCCATCTACGCGGGATTCCTCGCCGTGCTGCTGAACCTGCTGGTCGCGGTGCTCGGCACCTGGCTGTTCCGCGCGCTGAAGACCCCGGACGGCGGGGACCGCACGAAGCCGGCCGACTACACGGCGGACGAAGACGACCCCAAGGTCAAGGACCTGGACCTGGAAACCACCTAGCCCGCGCCCGCCCACCCCACCCCGCACCCACACGATCGCGGTGATCAAGGGCTGGTTGACGCGACACGCCGACGCGACGCGCAACCATTCCTTGATCACCCGGCGGGGCGGGGTGGGGCGGGCTGTCTGGTCAGCGTTTGGGGAGTTCTGGGGTGGTCCTGTTGGGGGTGGTGAAGCTGAAGGAGCCGCCCTCGCGTTGGTACAGGTCGGCGTAGCGGGACACCCGGTCCGCGTCCAGGGTCACGCCCAGTCCCGGGCCGGTCGGGGGCTCCAGCCGACCGCCGGTCATGGCGGGCACGCCGCCGACCACGACGTCGTCGGTGAGCAGCGGCAGGTAACACTGGCTCGGGTACAGGAAGTTTCCGGTGGACGCGATCACGTGCGCGGCGGCGGCGGTGGCGACACCCAGCTCGCCGAGGCTGTGCTTGACCACCGGCAGCGCGGCGGCCTCGGCGATCCCGGCAGAGCGCTTCATGTTCAGCAGCCCGCCGTCCATCTGGTTGTCGACCGACAGCGCGTCGGCGGCCCCGTGGCGGATCACGTCCAGCTGGTCGTACCGGGTCCAGGACGCCTCGTTGGCGAGGATCGGGACGCGCGACCGCGCCCGCAGCCGCGCCATCTCGGCGAGGTCGCGGCCGGAGACCGGCTGCTCGACGAATTCGAGGCGGCACCCGGAGAGCGCCTCGATCGCCTCGATCGCCGCCGCGACTGACCAGGCCTCGTTCGCGTCGACCCGGATCCTCGCGTCGGGGCCGACGGCGTCCCGCAGCGCCGCCACCCGCGCGATGTCGGCGTCCAGGTCGTCCGCCCCGACTTTGACGTAGTACGTGCCGTAGCCGGCCTCGATGCCAGGCTTCGCGGCGGCCGCCACGTCGTCCGGGGTGCGGCCGGTGGCGTAGAAGCAGTACTCGGCGGCGTCGCGCACCCGGCCCCCGAACAGCGTCGTCAACGGCTGGCCGCAGAGCTTGCCGACGATGTCCCAGCAGGCCATCTCCACAGCCGCGATCGCGGGGCTGGTGGCCTTCACGTGGTGCCAGGTCCCGACGATGTGGACGCGCTTCATCAGCCGCTCGATCAGGGTCGGGTCCTCGCCGACCACAAGCGGGCGCACCGTCTCGAGGACGGCCTGGATGATCTCGGCCGACGGGTAGGCCGGGGCCTCCCCGAGCCCTGTGATCCCCTCGTCGGTCGTCACCTCGACGAGCACGCTGACCAGGCCGCGTCGTTCGCCGTACGCCCAGATCTCGGGTGTGGTGAACGGGACGGCGATGGGCGTGGCGGTCAGGCCGGTGATGCGCATCGCAAACTCCTTTACACGACGGTGAGCGGCCCTCGGGGGAACGTGGTGAGCACTTCGCTGCCGGTCTCGGTGACCAGCACGGTGTCGGAGACGACGTAGTCGGCGGGCGGCTGGTCGATGATCCACGACAGCACGTGGAAGACCATGCCGGCCTGGATGACGTAGCCGCTGTCCGGGCGGATCCCGACCACCTGGCTGCCGCCGACCCAGCTCGGCGGGAAGCCGATGCCCACCAGGTATCCGCAGTGGTGCCGGTGGTAGCCGTTGTGCCCGAGGCCGCCGGAGACGACTTTCTGCCACGCGGCGTACACGTCGGAGGCGACCGCGCCGGGCCGCAGGCGCTCGGTCACCTCTGTCAGGCCCGCGATGGCGGTCTCGGCGATCCGCTCTCCGCCGGCCGGGGATCGTCCCATGTGGACCAGCCGGGTCAGCGGGGCATGGTAGCGGCCGGCCGACGCGGACAACTCCAGGAACAGCCCGCTTCCGTACGGAAGCGGCCGGTCCCGCCACGTCACGTGCTCCTGGCGCAGGATGTCGGCGCCCCTGATGCAGGGCGCGAAGCCTGGGTAGTCGCTGCCGCTGGCGATCAGCTCCCGGTACACCGACGCCGCGACGGCGGTCTCGGTGACTCCGGGGCCGGCGGCGGCGACGCCGGCCGCCATCGCCCGGTCGGAGATCACGGCGGCGCGGCGCACCAGGGCGATCTCGGCGGGCGACTTGATCATTCGGATCTGCTCCACGAGGTCGGACGCGTCGAACCACTGTCGATCTGACAGGGATGTCCGGATGTGTTCCCAGGTGAGGATCGGGAAGAACATGCCGTTGCACTCCACGCCGATCCGGGACCCGGCCGGGACCAGGTCGGCGATGGCGTCGGCGGCCGTGACGGCGGCGTCGTGCGCGTCCGAGAAGGCCGCGTGGGAGCAGGCCGGCGCCTGGGCGGCGATCGTCGGCCCTTCCATCTGGCGGGCGACCAGCGTCGGCGGGCCGGTCAGCGGCAACAGCATCAGCGTGAACGCGAAGTACCCCTGATGGTTGAGTCCGAGCAGGTGGTAGATGTTCTCCGGTGACACGACGACGAGCAGGTCGAGCCCGCGCAGCCGCATCTCGGCGCGGGTCGCGGCGAGGCGGCCGGCGTGCTCGTCAGGGCTGAACGAGGCGAGCGGGGGAGCGGCTTGCAGGGAGGGGATGGGGGTCGTCGTCTCCAATGGGGGCTCCTTGGGGGGACGGCGTGACGTTGCTGCTTGAGCCGAATGCTGCGGCCCGGTCGTCTGATTGTCAACAATCTTTGGTGGGTACGCTTCGCGGCCGCTCGGGGGACAGTGGTCAGCGCACAGCGCGGACCAGCAGGAGCACGCCGATCGCGATGCCGTACCCCACGATCGCCCAGCGCAGCCGCTCCGACGGCAGCCGACGCGCCAGCCGGGCGCCGGCGTACCCGCCTGCCAGAGTCGCGGGCGTGAGGATGGCGACGAAGACCCAGTGCACCGGCCCGAACAACGCGAACACCGCCACCGTCACCAGGCCCACCGTCACCGACAGGGTGTTCTTGAGCGCCGTGATCCGGGCCATCGACTGGTGCAGCACCAGCGCCAGCACCGCGACCAGCACCACGCCGAGCGCGGCGCCGAAGTAGCCCCCGTACACGGAGCCGATCCCGGCGAGCAGATGCAGGTAGAGCCGTCGCCGGCCCGGGCTCATGTCGTGCGGGTGGCCCACCACACGCCGCAGCCGGCTCTGGAATCCGAGAGTGGCCGCCGCCGCCAGCACCAGGAACGGCACCACCAACTCGAACGCCCGGGCCGGAGTCAGCAGCAGGATCGCGCACCCCGCCGCGGTCCCTGCCGCGGTGGTGGGAATCAGTTGCGCTGCCATGCGGCGCTGCCCCGCCAGGTCGGCGCGGCTGCCGAACACGCTCGCCAGGTAGCCGGCGCACACCGAGATCGAGTTCGTCACGTTCGCGGCCACCGGAGGCAGGCCGGTGGCGAGCAGCGCCGGGAAGCTGATCAGCGAACCGCCGCCGGCCATCGCGTTGACGCCGCCGGCGGCCAGGCCAGCGGCGATCAGGAGCGCGACGTCGGCGAGATCCATGCCCGGAGACTATGCGGCGGGCGCGCCGGCCGGTCGGCAGGTCCGCCGTACTCCGGGTGATCCCAGGGAAAGCTGGCCGGTCGGCAGCGCGCTGATCGTCTCGTACCATGGATAGGCACGGCGGACGAGCCGGCCGGACGGTCGCGATGGCGGGGATTGCCTCGTCGCCGAGGAACGTCCGGGCTCCACAGGGCAGGGTGGTTGTTAACGGCAACCCGGGGTGACCCGCGGGACAGTG
>WHSM01000242.1 GCA_009380105.1 Micromonosporaceae bacterium | reverse complement strand
TGGTGTCGAGGATCCGGCCGAGTCCGGTGACTTGGCGCCACCCGATCGTTCCTGCGGTGACGCGCGGCGCAGTCTGCGGCCGCGCGGATCCCTGCCGAAGCCCGGGCGGATGCCGGCGGACAGCACCATGAAGCGGATTCAGGGCGACGGGCGGCTGGTGGTCGGCGTCGACCAGAACACCTACCTGTTCGGCTTCCGGGATCCCGCCAGCGGCCAGATCGCGGGATTCGACCCGGACATCGCACGGGAGATCGCCCGCGCCATCTTCGGCGACCCGCAGAAGATCAAGTTCCGCGCGATGAGCTCCAGCGAGCGGATCCCCGCCCTGCGGAACGGCGAGGTCGACATCGTGGTGCGGACCATGACCATCACCTGCGAGCGGTGGGAGGAGGTGGGCTTCTCCACCGAGTACTACACGGCCGGGCAGCGGGTTCTCGTCGCCAGCGACTCCAAGGTCAAGAGCGTCGACGACCTGGTCGGGAAGAAGGTGTGCGCGGTCGGCGGCACCACCTCCATCCAGGAGATCGGCAGGCGGAAGGCGAAGCCGGTGGCCGTGCGGAACTGGACCGACTGTCTGGTGCTGCTGCAGCAGCACCAGGTGGCGGCGGTCTCCACCGACGACGTGATTCTGGCCGGCCTGGCCGCCCAGGATCCCCAGACCAAGGTGGTGGGGGACGCCTTCACCGACGAGCCGTACGGCATCGCCGCGGCCAGCGACGCGACCGACCTGATCCAGTTCCTCAACGCGGTGCTGGAGCGGATGCGCAGGGACGGCACGTGGAGCGCGATCTACGGGCGTTGGCTGGCCTCGACGCTCGGGGACGGCAGCCCGCCCCCAGCGCGTTACCGGAGCTAGCGACATGAGCGACGCGCCGGTCACCCTGACGCCTGCGGACGCCGACCGAACCCTGGACGAGTTGCGCGCCGCGCACGCGCAGATCTCCACCGCGATGTTCGCGATCGACACGCACAGCGGTCATGAGCTGCTGCGCGCCGGCGCGCCGTCCGGCGCCACCGGGAGGGCCTGGGACGAGCTCAGACCCGCGATCGAGGTGCTGTGGGCGCAGTTCGGGAGCTGGCGCGAGTTGCTGGACCGGGCCGAGGAGGTGCGAGCGCGCCGGGAGCGACCACAGGACGCCGACATGGCGGAGCTCGAGGTGCTGCTGTGCGAGCCCGTGGTCAGCCTCGACCATCATGGGGCGCCGACATCGGGCGCCGACCCGACCTCGCGGGTGACTCTGGCCGAGTTCGCTGACCGGCTGCAGTCGTCGGCCGCGTCCGTCGTCGAGGGGCTGGACCAGGTGTCGACCGCGCAGAGCTCGGCGGTGCGGCGGCTGGCCGAGGCCGAGACGACTCTGGTCGAGACCCGGGAGTTGGCCGAGGTGCTGGACGCCGGCGCCAGTCCCGACTCCCCGGGCCAGCGATTGGACGCGCTCGCCATGCAGCTGGCCGGGCTCAGCTCCGAGGCGCTCAGCGATCCGCTCGGCGTGATCGCGGACAGCCGCCGCGGCGACCAGCTGGATGCTGTGACGGCCGAGTTGAGGGCGGTGCGCGGCCAGCTGGGCGAGGTGGAGCGGTTCCGCGACGAGCACGCGGAACGGCTCGCGGCCCTGCACGACGCCGTGTCCGAGCTGGTCGACCTCGAGGAGCGGGCGAGTCAGGTGTGTCAGACGGCGACAGCCAAGATCGCCTCACCCGGGTTGCCGGAGCTGCGTCTGGCGTCGGCGGAGCTGCGGCGCCGGGTGGCGGATCTCGAGCAGGCGGTCGGCGCCCGGCAGTGGACCCGGGCCGAGCAGCTCGCGGCGGGGCTGGAGCAGGCGGTGACCCAGGAGCGGACGCGGACCCAGGAGCTCCACCAGGCGGCCGCCGGCCTGTTGGCCCGGCGCGAGGAACTCCGGGGCCGGTTACGGGCGTATCAGGTCAAGGCCGCGCGAATCGGCGTCGCCGAGGACCCCGAGGTGTCGGCGCGGCACTCGCAGGCGCACGATCTGCTGTGGACCAGCCCGTGCGACCTGAGAGCCGCCACCGCGGCTGTGCACGCATTTCAGGAGTTGGTGGCGCGGTCCACACTGGATCAGAGGGGGAACTCCAGGTGAGCGAGCGCAACGAGGTGGCCGGATGAGCGCCTGCGTCCGACCTGAGTGCCACGGCTCCTACGGGCCGGACGGCTACTGCGACGAGTGCGGGTTCAAGGCGCCGTACGCCGTGACTCCTGGCGCGGCGAGCGTCGCGACAGCGCCGGGCTCGGCGGCCGGCCCGGTCACCGTTCCCGCGTCGGGCGCCGCGACCGCCCCGGCGACCGTGGCGAGCACAGGCTCCGCGACGAGTCGCCGCCGCAGCCGGGCCAGCGGCTCCCGTCGCCTGGGCGCCGGCCTGCTGGAGGTGCCGCGAGTGGCGCCGAAGGATCCGGCGAGCGCGGTGCTGGCGGACCCGCAGGTGCCGGAGTCCCGGCGCGTGTGCCTGGTCTGCGAGCAGCCGGTGGGGCGCGGCCGGGACGGCCAGCCGGGGCTGACGGAGGGCTTCTGCCCGCGCGACCGCTCTCCGTACTTCTTCACGCCCGCACTGGTCGCGGGTGACAAGGTCGCCGGCCGGTACGAGATCCTCGGTTGCCTGGCGTATGGCGGATTCGGCTGGATCTACCTGGCGCGGGACGAGAACGTCAGCGACGACGTCACCGACCGCTGGGTGGTGCTCAAGGGCCTCATCAACACCGGAGACCCGGACGCCATCGCGGCGGCGATCGCGGAGCGGCGGTCCCTGGTGGGCCTGGACCACCCCGCCATCGTGAAGATCTACGACTTCGTGCAGCACCCGGATCCGCGCACCAACGCGGCCCAGGGCTACATCGTGATGGAGTACCTGGGCGGCAAGTCAGTGCGCGAAGTCGCCCGGGAGCATCGAGGCCCGGACGGGCGGCCGGCTCCGCTGCCGCTGGCGCAGGCGCTGGCGTACGCCCTGGAGGCGCTGCCGGCCCTGGGCTACCTGCATGACAACGGGCTGCTGTACTGCGACCTCAAGCCTGACAACCTGATGCAGGTTGACGACCTGATCAAGGTGATCGACCTGGGCGGGGTGACCAGTCTGGACGAGGACGCCACCGTGGTGTACGGCACGCCCGGCTTCCAGGCGCCCGAGATCGCCGAGCGGGGGCCGTCGATCGCCTCGGACATCTACACCGTCGGCCGCACCTTGGCGGTGCTGACCCTGGGACGCGAGCACTTCCGGGACAAGGCCTCCCGGCATCGGCTGCCAGACCCGTCCCAGGCGCCGCTGCTGGCCCGCGAAGAGTCGTACCACCGGCTGCTGCGGCGCGCTGCCGACCCGGATCCGGACCGCCGCTTCGCCTCAGCCGACGAGATGCGCGAGCAGGCCCTCGGAGTGCTGCGCGAGGTGCTCTCCGCGCACGACGACCAGCCCCGGCCCGCCGCATCCGGCTACTTCACCCCGCCCCGGCACACCTTCGGCGCCGAGCTGGGCGCGCTGCCGCCGCCCAAGGACCCGGGCACGTCGGTGGACTGCGGCGCCGTTGCCGCGGCCCTCCCGACCCCCCAGGTGGACGCCGCCGACCCAGCCGCGGGCTTCCTGGCCACTCTCGGCGCGGCGCCGCCGGGTGAGCTGATGGAAGCGCTGCGCGCGGCGCCCGTGGACAGCCCCGAGGTGTCGTTGCGGCTGATCGGCGCCCGGGTCGCCCGACGGGAGCTGCGCGGGGCGACCGCCGACCTCGACGCGTACCAGCGGGAGCATCCCGACGACTGGCGGGTGTGGTGGCACCGTGGCCTGATCGCGCTCGCCGGTCGCGAGCCCGGGGCGGCGCACGCGGCGTTCGACCGGGTGTACGACGAGTTGCCGGGCGAGCTGGCGCCGCAGCTGGCCCTGGCGGCGGCCGCCGAGTGGGACGGCGACGCCGACGGCGCCGCGTGGCGGTATCAGCGGGTGTGGCGCACCGACCGGGGCTTCGTCAGCGCCGGGTTCGGGTGGGCGCGGCAACGGTGGCAGGCCGGTGACTTCTCCGGCGCGGCCGCGGTGCTCGACGAGGTGCCGCAGACCTCCAGCCAGCACCTCACGGCGCAGATCGCCGCGGTGCTGGCCAGGTTGGCGCCCCCGGCGAGCGAGTTTCGGGAGGCGGACCTGCTGCGAGCGGGCGGCCGGGCAGAGCAGCTCGATCTGGACGCCGAGCGCCGTGCCCGGCTCACCGCGGAGGTGCTGGGCGCGTCCCTGGCCTGGGTCCAGGCCGGACGCCAGAACGGCGACCCGGGTGGTCCACGACGTGTGCTGGACTGCCCGATGACCGAGCGCGACCTGCGATTCGGTCTGGAGCAGGTGTGCCGAGACCTGGCCAAGCTCGCCGACGATCCCCAGACCAGGGTGCGGTACGTGGATCAGGCGAATCAGATCCGCCCCCGGACGTGGTGGTAGCCGTGCCCGAGGACATGATCCGCTGCCCAGCCTGCCAGCTCGCCGCGGCGCCCGAGTCGCGGTGGTGCGAGCGGTGCGGCCAGCAACTGGCAGCGCCGCCCGCCGCAGTCGCCGAGGCGACAGGCCGGGTTCCGGCAGGGTTCTGGAGATCCTCGACAGCCGCCTCGGCGCCGTGCGCCGGCTGCGGCTCCGACGCTTCCCGTGACAGCTACTGCGACCAGTGCGGCCAGCGTCGCACGGCGAGCCGGGACCGTGCCGCCATCGACCTGGGCGTGGTCGCCGGAGCGACCGATCGGGGCCGGCGCCGGTCCCGCAACGAGGACGCGTTCGCGGTGGGCCGCCTCGGCGGCGCAACCGCCGCGGTGGTCTGCGACGGCGTGGCCAGCGCGCCGCGGTCGGACCAGGCGGCGGTGGCCGCGGCGGAAGCGGGGATCGGCGCGCTGCTGGGCGCGGTGGCGGACGGCGCGTCGCCGAGCGCGGCCACCGAGGCGGCGGCTCACGCCGCGGCCGATGCCGCGGCAGAGGTCGGCAGGACGACGGCGGTCGGCAGGGCGCAGGGCGATCCTGCCCGCGCCGCCCCGGGTGACCCCGGGCCGCCGAGTTGCACGTACGTGTCGGCGCTGGTGTCGCCTGGCAGCGTCGCCATCGGCTGGGTGGGTGACAGCCGCGCCTACTGGGTCGGGCCGGGCGAGGCCCGGGTGCTGACCATCGACGACACGCTCGCCGGGCGGCTGGCCGCCGACGGAGTTCCGGCGGACGACGAGCGGCGCCAGGATCCGCTGGCCGTGGCGCTCCTGTGTTGGCTGGGCGCCGACGCGGAGAAGGTGGAGCCCAATGTCGCGGTGCTGGAGCCCACCGAGCCGGGTCTGGTGGTGGTGTGCAGCGACGGCCTGTCACGGTACCTTGACAGCCCGGCCGATCTTCTCGCGCTGAGGCAGCGGCGCGACGCCATGCCGGACGGCCGCCCGACGCCGTCGCCGGCCGCGTTCGCGGCGACCCTGGTGCGTCACGCCGTCGAGTCGGGCGGCGCCGACAACATCGCGGTCGCGGTGCTGCCGTACCCGCCGTCTGAGAGTCCGCCGCCGCGACCCGAGCCCCGTCGCGACGCTGAGCCCACCGCCACGCAGGGAGGTCTGCCGATATGACGCAGGAGTCGGGTTTCCAGATCCAGGTGGACCAGAACGAGTACCTGCCCGAGGGCGGCGCCGTGATGGACGCGGTGATCACGGTGTCCGTCGGCGGAGAGAGCGCCGGCCTCGCCCCTGCGGCGCAGGCGGACGGGCCGCCGACCGCGGCGCAGGTCATCGTGGTCGACTGCTCGGGTTCCATGACGGGCTCCCGGCTCGCGGAGGCGAAGCGCGCCACGGAGGCCGCGATCGACACACTCCGCGACGGCGTCGCCTTCGCGGTGGTGCGCGGGGCCAATTACGGGACGATGGCGTACCCGCAGCGGGTCGAGATGATGACCGCGTCCCGCACGACGAGGGCCGCGGCGAAGCAGGCGGTGCGGCGGCTCCAGGCCGGCGGCGGCACCGCGATGGGCTCCTGGTTGGGGATCGCCGACCAGCTGTTCGCGACCCAGTCGGCGGAGCTCAAGCACGCGATTCTGCTCACCGACGGCAAGAACCAGCACGAGACGCCCGAGGAGCTGCAGCGGATCCTGGCCGAGTGCCAGGGGCGGTTCGTCTGCGACTCACGTGGCGTGGGTTTCGACTGGGTGGCGACCGAGCTGCGCGCCATCGCCGACGCTCTGCTCGGCGCCGCGGACGGGCTCGCCGACGCCGCCGAGCTGGCGGCCGACTTCCAGGCGATGACCGAGGCCGCGATGGGCAAGCAGGTGGCGAACGTGACGTTGCGGCTGTGGACTCCGGCAGGCGCCGCGATCCGGTTCCTGAAACAGGTGTTCCCGCAGGTCACCGACCTGACCGGGCGGCGCGCCGAGGTGAACCCGCGCACCGGTGACTACCCGATCGGGGCGTGGGGCGCCGGCGAGAGCCGCGACTACCACCTCTCCGTGGAGGTGCCCGTGGGCGCGGTCGGGGCCGAGATGCTGGCCGCCCGGGTCAGCGTCGTGGTCGGCGACCAGGTGGCAGGGCAGCAGTTGGTACGCGCGCAGTGGACCGAGGACAGCGCTCTGTCCACCCGGATCACGCCTCAGGTGGCGCACTACACCGGTCAGGCCGAGCTGGCGGCGGTGATCCAGGAAGGCCTGGCCGCGAAAGGCGAGGGAGACGAGGAGACCGCGACCGCGAAACTGGGCCGGGCGGTGCAGTTGGCGACCGAATCCGGGCATGATGAGACCGCGAAGCTGCTGGCGAAGGTGGTGGACGTGG